>JAUXGE010000155.1 GCA_030622435.1 Planctomycetota bacterium | reverse complement strand
CTCGGACGGCCGCCTGCGCGGCACGGTGCAGGCTCATACGTTCCCACCGCAGGCGCAACCGGTGACGTCGCTGACCCTGATGTCGTCGGTCCTCTCCCCAAGTGGGCCTACATATAAGCCGGTCAGCAAGGTGGAGATCGGCAAGGCGTAGTGGTGTTTCTCGGGACATGGTTGTATGTGGTCGTTTCCGCTAAGGACGACAGCACTCTTTGTTGAAGAAAAGGTCCGAAATGAAAGTCATCATGAACGATAACGAATCCAAGCGGGAGGAAGCACTCGGGCGGGCGCTTCAGCAGATAGAGAAAACGTACGGCAAAGGCGCCATCATGCAGCTCGACAAGATGGACGCCGACGTAGAAGGTATCTCCACCGGCGCTCTGTCGCTCGATCTGGCTCTCGGCGGCAGAGGCCTGCCACGCGGGCGTATCATCGAGTTGTTCGGTCCCGAGTCTTCCGGCAAGACCACACTGGCCCTGCACGTCGCCGCCGCCGCACAGCGTGAGGGCGGCATCGCCGCATTCGTTGACGCGGAGCACGCACTCAATCCCACCTGGGCAAAGAAGTGTGGAATCAATCTGGAGAAACTCCTGGTCAGTCAGCCGGATTCAGGCGAAGAGGCCCTCGAGATCACCGAGATGCTCATCCGCAGCGGATCGGTCGACACGGTCATCATTGATTCGGTCGCCGCCCTCATTCCCCGCGCCGAGATCGAGGGGCAGATGGGTGACACACACGTAGCCCTTCAGGCGCGCCTGATGAGTCAAGCGCTTCGCAAGCTCACTGCTGCCATCGGCAAAGCGCAAACCGTCGTCGTTTTCATCAATCAGATCCGGATGAAAATCGGTGTGATGTTCGGCAATCCGGAGACCACGCCGGGCGGGCGAGCCTTGAAGTTCTATTCTTCCGTGCGACTTGATATCCGGCGGATCGGCTCGATCAAAGAGGGTGATGTCATTACGGGCAGCCGTGTCCGCGTGAAGGTCGTCAAGAACAAGGTCGCCGCCCCATTCCGCGAGTCCGAACTCGACATCATGTTTGACGGCGGGATCAGCGCAGAGGCGGATCTGCTCGATCTGGCGATTGCGGATGACCTTGTCGCCAAGAGTGGTGCCTGGTTCAGCTACCGCAACATTCGCCTGGGACAGGGACGCGAGAACGTCAAGCAGTTTCTGCGAGACAACGCCGACCTCTCCGAGGAACTCCGGCTTGCCGTGCTCGACAAGCGGTCGCCGAAACAACACGCATCCACGGATGACGGTGACGCCAAACCTGCGCGACCCGCGAAGGCTGCGTCCGGTAAAGCCGCAACGGCTAAGCGCAAACGCGCCTAACAGGCCATTGAGAAGGGTGCTGCGCGGGCTTCCAGCCCGCGTTTTCACCCGCTGCAAGGCGGTGCCACGCTAAAAAGAGACCCTTTTTCAACAGGCAACCGAGCAACGCCGGGCTCGCCGCGCGACCCTCGCCCGCTGCTTCGCGCCACCACCTGCGATTCCGGCGTTTGCCGGACTTTCTCGAAAGCCGACGCGCCACAGAGCCATCCACGTCTAAACCGACACGTCCGGTAATCCGACATACACACAGACGAACCGGCACATGCGAGGATGATGCGCCCGCTTCCCGGGTAGGGAAAGGGCGTGCCCAAGCGTATGTGAGCGCCGCCACCATGACAGCGACTATCCAAACACCGAATTGCACGATCATCGTCGTCGGCCCACCGACCGATGCCGTCGGCGGTATGGCCAGTGTCGTTGGACAGATGCTGGATTTGGACTTGGACAACCGCTTCCGCATCGAGCTGTTTCCCAACACGCAACGTCAGCACGAGCATGAGTCCCACGGCCGGCGGGTCATCAGACATATACTGCATATGTATCGGCTCCAAAATCGCATCCGACAGACGGGCGCGTCGATCGTCCACATACACACTTGCAGCGGCTTCTCCTTCTACAGGTCCGTATTGGACATGTGCGTCGCACGTCGCCGCGGTTGCCGTGTGGTTCTGCACATCCACGGCGCCAAGTTTGACGAGTTTTACGACCGCGAACCCGCGTGGCGTCGCCGGCTCATCGGATGGGCACTTGCACATGCGGATCGGGTCATCGCCCTCTCCACACATTGGTGTGACCAGCTCATTGCCATGTCACCACGTGCCCGTATCGTCGTGATCGAGAATGCAGTCGAGACTTCGGGTATCGTCTCGAAATCCAGCTGGCCGGAAAGACCTTGCCGGTTCGTGCTTCTTGCACGTATGGATGCATGGAAGGGAATCGACGACTTGCTGGATGCATGCGTCGGGCTTCGTGAAACGCAGAATGCCACAGAAGTGATACTTGCCGGTCCGACAGGTACGGCCGGGGATGAGGATGTTCTAAACGAGAAAATCCGCGCACGTGGTCTCGATTCCTTCGTTCGCTACGTCGGTGAGCTACGAGGTGAGGCCAAGGCGAACCTGCTGGCCGGAGCCGATGCGTACGTCCAACCGAGCCATCACGAGGGTATGCCGATTGCGCTGCTGGAGGCTCTTGCCTGGGGACTTCCCGTTGTCGCGACGCGAGTCGGCGCCGTGCCGGAGGTGATCGAGGACGGCAAGCACGGCCTTCTCGTCCTCCCGCACCGACCGGACCTCCTGGGAAACGCCATGCTCGATCTCGCAGTCGACACCGCGCTTCGATCGAACATGTCCAAGGCCGCCCGATCACTGGCCACAGCCCGTTTCGGCCTGGATCGATTCGGCCGCGACCTGTCCGCTCTCTACGACAGTCTTCACGCAAAACCCGGAGCGGACCGAGAGGGAAAGGTGTTTCCCGGAGTGCCGGTCGGCAAGAGGGGTCTTACTGACGCATCGGTGGCCCACCAGGTATAGGCTGGATGGTGAGTCAGGGACGCACCCAATCAACCTGCTCAAGAAGGGTCTCTGTCTCGTGGCACCGGCTTCCAGCCGGTGAGAATGCGGGCTGGAAGCCCGCGCTACACCTGTTTCAACGGCCTGCCATGGGACTGTAGTCGATGCATGTCGGTAGGAACGCGCCCGTGCTCAGACCAGAGATCGCTCGGCTTCCCCCGCCCCGGCGTGAGATTCCAGCGCTTCGGCGTCGCTGGCCGTGTTGATATGTTGTGCAATCGGAGCCACCTTGCGGTAGCCAAGATAGTGCACTATCTCGAAGACCTCCGACCAACTCGGAAACGGACGATCATTCACCCGCTTGTACTCGTCAATGGCCATGATGAAGTCGAGCAGCTCGCCGGTGATCTCCCCCTCCTCGGCCGCGCGACGCACCTCGCCACGCCTACGACCCGGTCCGCGACGGCGATCCATCCCGGACCGCCTATCCGCACGGGGTCGTCTGCGATCGGATGATTCCGCGTCTGCACGGCGCTCCGGTCCCATGTAGTCCTCAGACATACTCGGAAGATCGGTCAGAACGCGGGCGGGCTTGACGAGCGACGGATGAGCAAGCAAAGAATGGACCGAGGGCAGGATACCTGTCGTGGGCCGGTGCATTATCGGAATGGGAGAACCGCACACACCAGCCACGCGTGAAGAAACTCGGGGATCAGTCGTGCTACTGCGCGGTCGGCGTCCGAGAATTGCAGAGCCTCAGGCTAGATGTCGGACTCCTGGGAGTCATCGCAATCATCATCTTCGTAGTCATCGTCGGGGAAATCGTCCTCGTCCTCCTCCTCCTCTTCCTCGTCTTCATCCTCGTCTTCGTCCTCGTCTTCATCTTCGTCTTCGTAAAGGCCGGTCTCCTCCTCCCAGCCACCGTCATCGTCCCAATCCAAGACTGAAGTCAACATCTCACTTTCTCCCTCTGGGGCACATCAACCGAACAAGCAGTGCTTGCCGGACCAACTCTCTCGGCAGTCAACATTGGCAGGTCCTGATGCAGTTTCCGCATGACGAACGAAGCTGGGAGAGGTCAGATCTCCACCAGACACCACCAAGTTTCCACCGCATCGCCGGATCGTATTCTCGTGCCTGACTCCACAATAGCCCCGCCAAAAACGAAGGCGACGACAACCTCGACCTCCCTCCGTGCTCCGGATCCGGCAGACCATCAGGACGATGCCGGGGCAAAAACGAAGCCTCAGATCGGGCTTGCAGAAACCAGGGAACAGCTGCGCGGAATCTCGTTCCGCCGTTTATGGCATCTGCAAGACTCGAGTCAGCATCGGTACGACACGTTAGTCCGTTTCCGTGCGACCGGATTTCCGCCAGGAAGGCGCCCCGCCCGATCGCGCGGCAAAGTCTATTCCGCTTGGCAGACTCGTCAAGAGCCTTCGTGGGGAGATTTTCCAGCACCTCCCGTGGCAGATAAGTGCCTACATGCCGCGTCAGCTA
Source organism: Planctomycetota bacterium (assembly GCA_030622435.1). Taxonomy (GTDB): domain Bacteria; phylum Planctomycetota; class Phycisphaerae; order UBA1845; family UBA1845. The sequence continues at coordinate 5,951 of JAUXGE010000155.1, read as the reverse complement.
ACACGGCTCTCCAGTCTGTCCATGGCGGTCGATCTGCCCACTAACCCGGTCCTGCCGGGTTGTTCCCGAACCCGGGTAGGTGCACTGCCGCACTCCGGCTGTATGATCATGGATCAGGAGAATACGACTCGGATGACGTGGATCCCGCTGGGATGACGAGCCCGTTGCCGAGAACCTCTCCCCAAAGACGGGGGGTTCCCCGCAAATGTGCAAGTGAGCCCAAGGAGGAACCGAACGATGAATGGTCAAGCTGACGGTCTCGAAAACGCCCCAGAACCGGTGGGCGGCTCAGCAAACAAGGTTCACGCGGACGACGATATCCGCCCCGTCGATGGCGACGGCGTCAGTTTGGCCGACGCGCCGGGCGGTGATGGTGCCACCATCGAGCCGGAGGCGGAGGCTGATGTCTGGAGCGGGCGTACGAGCTGGAAGCACTACATTGGCCGCGTCATCTTGTGGCTCGCGGCCAATGTCATTTTCATCGTGGTGGCCGTCTGGTCCTCGCGCCATATCGACTGGCTCACGTTCTCGCGTGGATTCGCCATCGTCACGGTGGTCTTCGCTCTTTCGGGTCTGGAGATGGTCATCCGGCGTGTGTGGCTCAGAGTCATCGACCATCGCTACCGCCTGACGACGCAGCGGCTCTTCATAGAGCGCGGCATCTTCAGCCGGACGACCGACCAGACAGAATTGATCCGCGTCGACGACGTCAGGCTCCACAAGAGCTTCCTGAACCGGCTCGTCGGGCTCGGCTCGGTCGCCATCATCTCCACCGACGCCACTGATCGAGAGATTGTTATCGAAGGCATCGCCGAGGCGGATGACGTGGCGGAGTCCATCCGGACGCGCATGCGCGCCATGCGCCGCAAATCCCTGTTTCTGGAACACCTGTAGAATTGCAGATTGGTGATTGCGGATCGGGGCTTCACAGCCTCTTGGAAAAGGACCTTGCTCTCGTGTGGCACCGGGAAATAACCGGTCAAGGCGCGGTTTCTCCCCCCCACGCCGCATCTTCTCGAGCGAACTCCGATTGCCAATCGTCAATTGACCGGACGTCAGTCCTTGAGATTCTCCGGATTGAGCGGCTCGAGGTCGTCGGTAACGAACAGGCCGTCCTTTCGAACGAGTTCGTCGTCGAACCATATCTCACCACCCCCGTGCTCGGCACCTTGCAAGCATACGAGGTCCCAGTGAACGGTGCTGCGATTACCGTTGTCGGCCTCATCGTATGCCTGGCCCGGGGTGAAGTGGAATGAGCCGGCGATTTTCTCATCGAAAAGGATGTCCAGTAGCGGTTCTGTAATGTAGGGATTCACGCCGATGGCAAACTCGCCGATGTAGCGAGCCCCCTCGTCGGTATCGAGCACTTTAGTGAGGTGCTCCGTGTTCGAACTAGTGGCCTTGACGATCTTGCCCTCGGAGAACTCGAGGCGAACGTTGTCGTGCACGACGCCCTGGTAGATCGTGCGGGCGTTGTACTGCAGGGTGCCGTTGACGCTGTCACGCACGGGGCACGTGAAGACTTCTCCGTCGGGTATGTTGAGCTTACCGGCGCAAGGGACTACCGGTATGTCTTTGGTGGAGAACTTCAAGTCGGTTCCGGGTCCCACCAGACGAACTCTGTCGGTTCTTTCCATGCGTGCGACCAGCGGCTCCATCGCCTTTGCCATCCGGTCGTAGTCGAGCGTGCAGACGTCGAAGTAGAAGTCTTCGAACCGCTCCGTGCTCAAGTTCGCCTGCTGGGCCATCGAGGGGTGAGGCCAGCGCAGCACGACCCAACGCGTCTTGGGTACTCGAATTTCGAGGTGTACGCGTTTCCAGACCGTGCCCTGGTACAGCTTGTGATTCTCGTCGGGCACGTCGGAAAGTTCGGCGATGTTGTAGTTGCCGCGTAAGCCTATGTATGCGTCCACGTTGCTCATCCGCAATGCCTCTGTGTCGGCAATCAGGTTGAGCTGGGATTCCGAGCCATATTGCATCAGGGCCCGGTTGACGCGGTTGCTCTTGAGGGTTACGAGCGGATCGGCACCGGCCTCCCGCGCGACACGAACCAGTTCGCACGTCATCTCCACAGGGACATCTATCGCCTCGATCAGAATCTTCTCGCCCGGCTTCAGTGCAGTCGAGTATCGCACCAATTGTTCGGCAAGCTTCGTCATGCGTGGGTCGATCATCAATCCGCTCTCCAATATCGTTGGCAGCCGGGATCGCCCGGCCCGTCTCCCTCACCGTGCCCGCCCGGTCCGTGTTTGGCGCGGGCGATTCGGGAAACCGTCTTCTCCCAGAGAGCACAGCATAGCCCAAAGACCAGGGGGTGCCAATCCGGGGTGCTCGAACCGGCCGATCGGACTGGACTCGAGGACGGTCGATTTCCGCAAGTGGAGGCAGGCCGTGGGCCGATGCTAATCACGATCGGACGATTGCCCGGGGTCACCCGGTTCGCCTACAATAGATTATGCACCGGACCGACGTGGCCGGAATCGCATCGCAGTGTAAGGAATGTGGCAGACATGGCCGACCCGACTAAACAACAGAAGAACAAGCTCGAAACCGTCGAACCGCTGGGGAAGCGGGTCCTCATTCGCAAGGACGAGGACAAGAAGGTGACCAAGGGGGGCATCGAGTTGCCCGATTCGATCGAGATCCCCACTATCACCGGGCGTGTCGTCTCCGTCTCCGCTCAGGTGGAAAACGACGTCGACTTCCCGATCAGGCAGTACGATCGCGTCCTGTTCAATCCGAAAAACGCTATCCCCGTCGAGTTTGATGCCAACAACTACCTTTACGTTGTCCCGATCGAGGACGTGGTGGCCGTTTTCCGCAAGGCGTGATCGGGCACGCCCGCCGGCGACTTGACCCGAGTTGGGACACGTCTCGGAGTGACCATGATCGAGCTTCCCTCACCCGCACTCATCGGTGTCCTACACCTATCCCCCCTCCCCGGCAGCGCGTCGCATTCCCTTCCGATGCACGACATAATCACGCTTGCGATGAACGATGCCCGCACCCTTGGCGATGCTGGTTTCGACGCCATGATCATCGAGAACTACGGCGACGCGCCGTTCACGAAGGCAACGCTCCCCCCTGCCAGCCTGGCAGCCATGGCAGTGATCGCTGACAGCGTTCGGCGTGAGGTGCCACTTCCAATCGGCATCAACGCCCTTCGGAATGACGCCTCGGCCGCCCTCGGAATCGCATCCGCCGTTGACGCGTCCTTCATCCGTGTCAACGTGCATACGGGCGTCAGCGCAACCGATCAGGGATGGCTGGAAGGCCGAGCGGAACAGACCCTCCGCTACCGTAAGCAGCTCGGGCAACGCATCGCGATCCTCGCCGACGTGCACGTCAAGCATGCCACACCCATCAGCGAGCCTGACCTTGTTCGAGCCGCCAAGGACACGGCCTACCGGGGACTGGCTGACGGACTGATTCTCACCGGCTCGGCGACCGGCGAAGCCGTCGATCTCGACGACCTGCGCCGCGTTCGCGACTCCGTGCCGGATAGACGTCTTTTTGCCGGAAGCGGGGCCCAGGTCGAAACTGTAGAATCCCTGCTCACAGTGGCCGACGGCGTCATTGTCGGGACCGGTATCAAACCCGACGGCGACATCACTCGCCCGATCGACTCGAGCCTCGCCCAAGCATTTACCCGGGCGGCTGGACGGGGATAAGCCCATGGACCGCCCACGGATCCATCTGATTGCACCCGCGGGCGTCTGCCGGCCATTTCTCGATGCGCTGCGTCTCGATTCAGCGAGAGCACTCATTCAGATCGTCCAGAAAGCGATTGGCGCTGCGTATCTCGTAACCGGGGACGAGGCACTCATCGAAGCGTCGGAGAACGAGCGTTCCGGCGGGCGTCGTGACGACGAGCGGCGAGCGGCTGACATCCAAGAGTCACTGACCGACAACCATGTTGTCTGCGTGATCGCACTCCGCGGCGGCGCGTGGTTCACACGTATATTGCCGATGATCGACTTCTCCGTGCTTCCCCATCGGGCAGGCCCGGTGGCCGTTTTCGGTTTCAGCGAGCTGACTACACTCGTCAATATCGTGGGCTCCTTCGAGAACGGGCTGGGCATCTACGACATGGGTCCCGCCTTCCTTACGTACGGGCTGAAACGACACGCCACGTCACGGATGTCCGCCGAGACGACTGCGCCGTCACGCACGTCAGAATGGGTGGATGAACGACTGCGACCCGAGTTCGAAGCGTTCTTCCACGACGTGATCTCAATGATTGAAGGACGTGGCTCGAGTCGCCCCGTAACGGCCAGGATTATCAGCGGCTCTGTCCCGGACCGATTCGATGCCACCTTTGCCGGCGGCAACCTGACCGTCCTCTCGACTATGGTGGGCTCCGTGTACGATGCATGTGTTAGACCTGCTGGAGGATGGCTGCTGGTGGAGGATTTCAACGACAAGCTGGAACGTATCGACCGCTTCCTCGCCCATCTGACCCTCTCACGCTATTGGGATCGGTGTCAGGGTGTCTTGCTGGGCGATTTCCATAAGGGATACGAGGATCTGATCCCGGCAGTCCTGGAACTGCTCCCTTCGCACATTCCACCGGGTCGGTCCGTCCCAATCCTGCATACCGGGCAGATCGGCCATGTCTGGCCCATGTCACCGTTGCCGCTGCATGTAGCCGTCACAGTCGAACGGATTGACGAGGAGCGTGTAGCGTTGCGATGGCCGCCTTCGGCATTGCGAACGGTCTGACTCCCGGCAGGACCAGGGCACAGCAGGTAATCCCATGAAAGGCTGTCTCCCGCCGGAGCGTATGATCTCCGGCGTGAGACAGCCTTTCATGGGATTACGACTCACTACTGACAAAGCAGTTTCACACATCGAAGTGCAAACAGAGCTCACAGAACGGCAGCACACACCATTAGTCAGGAAGAGTCTTGCCACCGGAGTCGCCTCACGATGACCGCGACACGTACGCTCGCAGCGCAACGCTGATGCGGGCAAGCCCCTCGGCCAGGTTCCCGCCCGGTGGTGCAATGCTGATCCGAACATGCCCGTCCAGCCCGAAGAAGCTCCCCGGAACAACCCGGGTATCATGCTCCGTCACCAGATACTCACTGAACCGATCGGCGTCCACGCCATCCGGCAGCCGCACGCACTCGAACAACGCGCCGAAGCTCTCATAGGCGCGAATGAGAGGTTCAACCTTCAACCACTCTCGGAACACGGCCTGTCCGTCCTCATACAAGCGTCGGTACCTGTCCTCCAGCTCCCCAATCTCCGCAAATGCCTGCACCGCCAGCGCCATGGACGGGGCCGCATTGACGACGCTCAGCAGGTCCATCACATCACGTGCTTTCTCGATAACCGCGGGGTCGCCGATCAGCCATCCGATCCGCAGTCCGTCAAGACCATAGACCTTCGTCAGGGAACTTGTGGTAATGACGTTCCGTGTCACCCCCGCAGCCGTCCTGTATCCGGTCCGACCACTCAGAGCCACCCCGTCGAGGTAGACTTCGTCCACGATCAAGGCTGCATCGGCGCGCGCGCAGGTTTGCGCAATCTGCCCAACCGTCTCCTTCGACAGGTGCCGGCCGGTCGGATTGTGAAGGTTGGTAAGTATGACGGCCTTTGCACCCTGCTCCAGCCCGGCTTTGACCGCGTCGAGACGGACCGCGAAGCCGTCTTCCGCTGCCCGCTCCAACGGAATAACCCTCAGACCGAGGAAAGCGGCGATTCGCCAAAGCGGGTCGTAGGCCGGCCGCTCTATCATCACTACTTCCCCATGCGCCGCCGAAACGGCAAGGGCGATGAAATTGGCCGAACTTGCCCCGGGGACCGGGAGAATCGATTCCGCAGGGACGCCGTAGCGTGTGGCGATCGCATCGACGAGCGCAGGATCGCCGTAATCGCCCTTGGCTTCAAGGCTGACTGGAACGCGATCCCCGCCGAAATCGTCGAGTCGCGCTCTTGGCACTCCG
>JAUXGE010000227.1 GCA_030622435.1 Planctomycetota bacterium | reverse complement strand
TACCCGGTGCCGTGAGACAGGACACGAAGTAGGCGGCATCGGAGTCGTCCACGTCGAAGTCCACGTCCGTATCGCCGAAGGCGACGGGAATCGGGTCGGACACGTGGAAGAATCCGCTCCCGGTCAGTGATGGTTCGAAAATGACATTGCGATTCCAGAAGAAGTTCATACCGAGAATACCGTCGAGTGGACCACCTTCCGGTGACTCCAGGTCGATCACGACGAAAGGAACCCGGGAGAACTCCATCGCCCCGCCCCAGGCGTTGATCTTCACGTAGTCGATGTAGTAACCCGGCACGTCCTCGACGAGCCCACCCACACCACAGACGCTGACCGGAAAGTCCGAGGCCATCGGCAATCCGAGGTTCGCTGCCATCCCCGGGCTCATGATGGAACTCTGGGCACCGGTATCGACCATTACACGCATCGATTGAGCCGGGTTGGTAGGCCCGGGCTCACCTTCGAGAACTTGAATCGTTGTGAAGAACGCACCGCCGAGCGGTATGGACAGAGACGTAAACGACAACATTGTCGGAAAAAGCGGTGTGATCAGATCCTCCGGATCAAACACGGGGTAGTAGCTGGCCGTCGTGACGGGTAACAGCCCACCGAACTCCAACGCGATCGCGTAAGGGTACGTGGGCAGCGGTTCATACGTCTGAAGAATCTGCACATCCGGTCCAGTGAACGTCTGGCCGCCGACCGTCACCTCCAGCGGCGTGTCAACATTGATCATCGTGTTGAAAAACGCCAGGAAGGGCGTACCGACGATGGCCGTCACGGCCTCACTGCCTCCGCACAGAAGCGGATCAACCGCCAGCCCGGAGACGTTCGAGTGCCCGACGAGTGCGTTGAAGTCCAACAGGCCTCCTGCATCGACGGCGGACAGACCGGCTGCGAAAAACCCAATCGGTTGTGAGACTCGAGCGTCCACCGTACCACCCACGCCGCCGATCGGAATGTAGTTGTTGGTCAAATACTCGCCGGTAATCCCCAGGAGAGTGTCTCTGGCCGACCCAGCGACCAGATCGACCACTGATCCACTGTCCAGATACCCTATTACGAAGTCGGGATTGGCGTCGGGGTTGAGTGGACCTCCGACGTACGAACCTTGGAGATCGTGCTCATAGTCGATGTCGTCTTCGCTCCGCTTGTTTGATGTCGTAATGGCGACAAGGGGAGAGAAGCCCACGAGACGCGGACGCGGGTGGGCGTAACTGGTTGACGCCACGGACCCGTCGGCAGAACGCACGTCGGCGGGTGTCTGTGACGTCCCGACCGAAACGATGGTCCGGCCGAAACCGGCGCGAATTCGCGTGTGACGACCCGTCCCTTCCGCCTCGTCGGCGCGAGCATGCGCGATCCCGGCACACACCACAAGGCATGAGCCGATCAACACACTGATTGTCCAACTCGATAAGCGCAGCATCTTCTTCGATCCCTCACATAGGCTGAAAATCCCCCGGCGGCGTCCCGGCCGGCCCATCGGATCGGACCGATACCCCCACGGAACGTCCTTTCCTATACCATTCTAGGACTCAGGGGGATCGGATTCAAACGCCGACTGCCAGCTCGCCAATTACTTCCCGGAGCAGATCCTTGAGCGTCACTATGCCCAGCATCTGCCCACCGTGGTCCGTAATGACGGCCATACTGCGGCCCGCTCGCTGCAGGCGGGCGATGCCGGCGGCCACCGTCTCATGCGGGCTGAGGTTCAGGGGGGATTGAAGATGGTCACTGACGGTCCGCCAATCCTCCGACTGGAGAAGCTGATCGACCTTGATGAGCCCGGCGATGTGCCGTGGCCTGGATTCGAAGACCGGTAGTTGTGCGTGCCCGGTGCGTCGGGCGACACGAATGAACCCGCGGCGGTCGGTGTCGGCGCGGATGATCGTGACGCGGTTTCTAGGGACCATAACCGCATGCAGCGGCGTCTCGGAGAGCTGGCATACACGATCGATCATATCGGACTGATCTTCACTGATAACGGTTCCCGCCAAGGCTTCATGAAGCAGCCGTGCAACGCGCCGCTTGGGCGCCGGCGCGCCGCCGAGTTCGGCATCGCCTGAAACCAGACGATTTAGAGAGCCGGCCAGCCCTTTGAGCACCCAGACCAGACCACTGGCCCTGAGAAGCCGATCGAAGAAAACCAGCAAACGACTCCCCCGTCTCAACAGCGTGTCCGGGTGTAGCTGGAACAGGCTCTTCGGTACGACCTCGCCGAAGACGAACAGGATGGGGGTCACCATGGCGACCGTTGCCAGTTCGGCATCGATTTCGCCGAAATGCCACGCTTCGGCAAAGACGTAGGCGACGGCCGACGTGGTCACATAGTTAGCCACATTCGTACCGATGAGTGTCACTGTCAAGGCACCATGTTCGTCGTCGAGCACGCCCGAGAGGCGCAACGCCTGTGGATCGCGCTTCTTGACGCCAAGGTGCAGGCGTAAACGGTTTATACGATACAGGCCCGTCTCGGCTCCGGAGAAGAACGCCGATAGAAATATACCGAGCAGGGCAGCCGAGAGGACGAACCAGATCACAAGACGTCTCCCTCCGCCGCACTCGTGGCCGCCGTTCGATGCAACAGGACATGCCCGATCCGCCGCCCCTTCATGGTCTCGACGGTCAGGGTCAGGTTCCGGATGCGGACCTGGTCGCCCGGGCGCGGCATCCGGCCGAGCTTCGACAGGATCAATCCACCCACAGTGTCGATGTGGCGTTCGATCGCTCCTGCGCCGAAGCGATCGGACCAGACACGCGCACTGAGATCGCCCGAGAACCGGTAGGTGTTATCGTCAATCTGTTCAGTCAGGGTCTCGGGGCGCGGCGTTTCCGCATCCGGCAGCTCGCCGACGATCCACTCGACGATGTCCTCGACGGTAACAAGGCCGGTCGTGCCGCCGAACTCGTCCACTACAATCGCCAGGTGAATGTTCTCCTCGCGAAAGTGCTTGAGCAGGTGCATCAGACGAACCTGCTCAGGAACGAACCGTACACGCCTGGTCAGCTTCGACACCGGCGTATCGGGATTGAGGTAGAGATCGCGTGCGTAGAGGATGCCGCGAATATCGTCCAGATCACGACCGTAGACCGGAAACCTGCGGCGTCCGGACGCCCTGATGGCCTCCAGAATCGAGGCGCGATCCTGCCCGATGCGTACCGAATGAACATCGACGCGCGGCGTCAACACCTCGCGCACACCAACGTCGCGGAGTGCGACCACGGCCTGGAGCATCTCGTTCTCCGACGAGCCGATCACACCCTCCCGTGCGGAATGCTCGACGAGAAGCTGCAGTTCATCCGTAGTGACATCGTCGGTCATGGACGAATGTGGCGCCAAGAGCCGCGTGATCGGTTCCACCAACAGCCGAGCGAGAACCCATTGAATCGGACCGAGCACGAGTTGGAGCACGCCGACAAGCCCGGCTGCGGGCGGTGCGAAGCGGACCGGATTCGAAAGCGCTACGGCCTTTGGGAGCATCTCCCCGAACAGAATGACCAATAGTGGGGCAGCCAGACCCGCCGCCACCGCCAGCAACGCTGGAGCATCGTGGATTTCGCGGAATACAAAGAAAGATACGGCGAAGATGGACACGTTGACGGCCGTGTTCGTCAGGAGCACGGTCATCAGCACCCGGCGAGGCTCCTGCATGAGCCGAAAGGTGCGGCGGCGCAACGCCCCGTCCGATTGCTCGAACCCGTGCAGCGATTGCCGGCTCAGACCGAACAGCGCCGTCTCCGACGCCGAAATCACGCCCGAGCAGACCAGAAGAAGTGCCATCACTAGCCAGAGCATGATGTTCGTACTCTATCGCATCTCCCGAAACGCCGAAGCCCTCCGCAGGAACATAATGGTCCGCCCGCTCACGGAGTCCGATCCGAGCGTGTCGCCCGCTCCATTGAAGTCTCGATATCGGCGACCAGCGCATCATGACCTGCACCCCGAGCCAAGTCGCGTCCGCTGTTCAGGATGATGCCGGCCTTGTCGAACCGACCATCACGACGGTAAGCCTCGCCTAGATGAAAGTATGTCAGCGGGTCGTCCGGCTCGAGGCGGATGGCACGATTCAACTCTGCGATCGCCGGGGTATATTCTCCCAACCCGACGTAAATCCAACCCAGCGTGTCGAGAGTGGCCGACCTGTCAACCAGAGCGGCGGCTCGCTGCGCATAGGGTAGCGCCTGCTCGTACTCGTCCAGCTTGTCTGAAAGCACGTACGCCAGGTTGTTCAACGCCACCCAGTTGGCCGGGTTGAAATCCAGGGACTGCACGTACGCGTCCCGCGCTTCGGCGAATCGACCGGCCATCTGTAGAAGATCGCCCAGGTCCTGGAACAGGTCGGCTCGCTCTCCATCATCCGTGCAGGTTTCGATCAACCGGCGGAGCTTCGCCTCGGCACCGGGATGATCCTCGGCCAGCCAGTGAAGCCTGGACAGGATCAGGTCGTTAGCCCTCGAGAGGTTCTCAGTGGGGCGATCGGCTTCCAGTAAACCGATGGCCTCTTTGATCGGCCACGCCGCCTGTAAATCGCCCGTTACACCGCGTCTCGCCGCCGCCGAGTCGTGTAAGGCCAGATCCATCGCCCGTCGAAACTGTTCCACAGCCTGAGGTTTGCGGTCCAAACGCGCCAGCAGCAAAGCATAACGCGAGGTCAACCGCGGCGCCGGCGCTTGCGAAGGCGCATGCCGCTCATAGAACTCGATGCCCTCGGCCGTCAGGTCGAGTTGCACATACAGGTCCAGACAAGCCGTGAGGAATTCGGTCGCGTAATCACTCACCTTCGCGGCTTGTTGATAGTCGGAAAGAGCCTTAGCCGTGTCACCCTGCGCGAGAGCTATCCGGCCTCGAAGGATCAGCCATCGAGCATCCGGATTGCCGGCAGCCCGGTTGATCTCGGTCGTGACGATCCGTTCCGCATCCACCCATCGCTCCAGCCGCACATACGCCCGGGAGAGTGCTTCGAGCGCAGGCTGTGAGCCCGGCGCATCCCGGGCTATCGACTCGAGTTCCCTGAGCCAGAGGTCGGATCTGCCCGCCTGCTCGTGAAGTCGCGCCAACAGGAATCGGGGTTCCAGGTCGATGGCGAGAGGATTCGTTCGCTTGATCGTCTCGAGGTCCTCGACTGCAGCGGCGGTCCGACCCTGGGCACGCCTGTGCAGCGCCCGCTGGAAGAGGGCGGTGGGTTCGTTCGGCTTCACCGCCAGGTAATCGGAGAGATCGTCGATGGCCTTGTCGATATCACCCATCCGGGCGTGGACCTCGCTGCTGAGCAACAGGCCCCGCGCGAAGTCCGGGAACGTGACGCGCAACGCGTCCACTTCTTTGCCGGCCCTCTCGATATCATCGAGCTTCCGGTGCAGCAGGCACGTCACGCGGGCTGCCAGAATCCTGGGAAGTTCGGACGTATGTTCGGTTCGGGCGTGTTCAACGCATTTGTCCAGCCAGTGCAAGGCCTTGTCCGGACGGTCAAGACCGCGAATGTAGAACTCGGACAGACTCTGCGCAACCTCGAAGGTCTCGGCGATCTCGGCAGCCGATGCCAGCGTTCTCTCCACGGCTTCCGTCTCTCCCAGCCCCAGGTAATGCGCGGCGATCAGGATTTGCGCATTCGCCTTCTCTTTTGGAGTCGATCTTGACTCTGCGTAACGCGTAACCAGATCGAGCGATTGTTCCGGTCGTCCCGTGCGGCGATAGTACTTGCTCACCGCCACCATCAGATCCTTGTCGTCCGGACTGAGTTCGACCAGTCGCCTGTAGTATGCATCCGCTTTGTCCTGCTTGTCGACCATCTCGCACAACGCGGCAAGCCGCTGCAGGTTCTCGGTGTCGTCTGGGTGATCCGCCAGAAACACCTCCCGTCGAGCTATGGCAGCGTTCGGGTCGGCCTGTTCCTGCCGGGACAGAACCTCGGCACGAACCCACGGATCGTGCGGCATCAGACGCTCGCAGATCGCCAACGCCTCCTCGAACGCGTCGGCGCGATTCTCGGCCTTGGCCAGCATCGCCAAGCCCTTGTACGCTTCACCCTCGTTCGGATTGATCTGGATCGCACGTTCGTAAGATGTGCGAGCCTCGTTGGAGTTCCCGAGAATCTGCAGGCATTGCCCCAGCCGAGTCAGCGAACGCGCATCGGTGGGCTGAGCTTCGACTGCACGGCGGAACGTCGTCGCCGCCAGTTCGTATTCCTTGCGATGCATGTGGTACAGACCGGCGATGGACAACCCATTGGCACCATCGACGTTATGCTGCACAGCCGCATCGCGCGCCGCCTCGAGTGCCTCGGCATCGTCCAGTGCGGCGGCAAGGCTCAGCTTCGTATTGAGCAGAACTCGGTGTTGCGCCGTCGTGGCATTCCTTGCCGCCGGCGTGTCCCGTGCGACCAGATGAGTGAGAGCCTCGTCAATCAGGTTCAATGCCATACGTTTGTCACCCTTGCCGGAATAATACCCGATCAGCGCCAACGTACGCTGATACATATCATCCTGGGCCTCGATGATGTCGAGCATGGCCTGATCGCGCTGCTCCGGTGACAGATCCTCACGGGTTACGAGTGCCAGACTCTTCAACTGCGCGTTATCAGGGTCAAGCGCAAGCGCCGCCTCCACTATTGCCCGCGCTTCTCCCGCCCGATTCAGGCCGAAGAACTCCCGTACGGCCGCTCGCACCAGCCGAGGATCCGCCGGGTCCTGCGCCAACGCCTCATGCAACGCCGTGACGGCCGCTTCCGTGTCGCCCTCCAACACGAACTGCCGCGCCGACAGGATCGCACGGATGGATCGGTCCTCGACGAATCGCCTTGCATCCTGGGGTCGGTTCTTTCGCTCGAACACGGCCGCTTTTATCTGCAAAGCTTCGGAGTTGTCCGAATCGCTTGCGAGAATCTGATCGGCGATGGAAAGAGCTCTGTCAAGGTCGTTCGTCTCGAACAGAACCCTGGCGTACAGCGTCCAGAACGTCGCGTCACGTGGGCGATCCCGCCGGGCGGCCTCCATCGCCTCTTCCAACACGGCTTTTGCCGCACCGGCTTCATTGAGCCTCAGGTGTGTACGCGCAAGGATCGTCTTGGTGTTCCAGTTTATGGTTCCGTACGCTCGATACGCTTCGTCCGCCGTGCGAAGGTCCTCGAGCGCCTGACGATCCCATCCGCGAGCCAACTTCACACGCCCGCGCTGAGCGTGAACCAGCGGATGCGCCGGGAACTCCCCGCTCGCATCAGTCACGTATTGCTCGGCCTTTCCGAGATACTCTTCCCTCCGCTCGTCGTCGTTGTCGCGGTGTGCCTCGAGTGACAGAGAAACGCATGCTTCGGATGCCTGGATCATCAGGCTGAACGTCGCGATCCGGTTGCTCGGACCCTTGATGCCCTCTCGCGAGAAACCCGCCTTCAAACGCTCTTCGCACACGTCGATCACATCCTGAGAACGAAGCGCCGACTTGTACAAGGTGGCCAGGTGCTGGTAGGGGGTGAAATCGTCGGGCTGGGCGTCGGCGCACTTCCTGAGGAACGTCTCCGCCTCGTCGAACAAGGCCTGCGCCGATTCATCATTCCGATTCTCACCCAGGGCACGAGCCCATTTCTGTGACAGAAACCTGGCATAAGACAACTCTACGTCGCGCAGAGTCGACGGATCATCGACCGCCATTTCGAGGCTGGACTCGTAATGCTGCTGGGCCTCCTGGATGCGAGCCCGGGAGGCGAGAAACTCCGCATGGCTCAAACGCACTTTCGACGCATCTGCGCCGGGCGAACCAAACAGATCGGACAGCTCGAGATAGAGCCGTTCGCCTTCTTCCGCCTGATCCTGCTCGACAAGATGGGCGGCAAGATCCAGAGCATAGTCCACCGTGTCGGCGTCGAGCTGGACGGCCCGGCGCAATTCCTCCTC
>JAUXGE010000308.1 GCA_030622435.1 Planctomycetota bacterium | reverse complement strand
TCCACCCGGCCACACAGGATACGCTCGTGGCCGTCGGCATCCAGATACGGGACGAGGGGCGGGTCGGGATCGCCGTAGTTGATCAGGGGCGAGTCAATCGAAAGCCGGAGGTTGTCGTCCTCCGTTCCCATGATTCCGTCAGGGCCATTCGCGTCAACGAAGAACGGATCGTCGCGCTCGACCCAGCTGTGCTCGATGTGATAGTCGTACCCATAGACCTGTGATTGCTGTGGCCATTGCCAACCGCAGTCTGGATCGGTGCAAGTATTCCGCCAGAACACACACTGCGCGATGTCTGCTTGGTAACCTATCATAGCCCCGGCGTACCCGGCAGAGTTGCCATAGAACGAAGAATTCAGCACCAGCGCCGGACTCATGCCGTGCTCAACCGCACCACCTACTCCCATATATGGCAGAGCGCCCGGATACGGCACACTGCCCCCCGCCGTGTTACCGGTAAAGACGCAGTTGATGAGGATGAGACCCGGCCCACTGGAAGAAAGCCCACCTCCTTCATGCAATGCGGAGTTACCGTGGAACACGCAATTGACGAACTGAGGATACGCCCACCCGACGGAGGCACCACCACCGTTGGAGTAAGCTTGGTTGTGGATGAAGCTGCAACCCCAGATTGTCGGTGCACCATCCGACAGGTAGAGCGCACTACCAACTGTATTCTCAACGAATGTGCAACCGACGATCATCTTGCTGCCCGAGGCGAAGAGCCCCCCCCCCCGATTCCGGATGAAGCGACAATGCGTGACCTCTGCTTCGTTGCTCTTGTTCGAGACAGCAAGCTTGCCTCCCTTCGCATACCAGCCGTTGTCAACGAAATCGCATCCCGTGATCCTCGGCTCGCCATAGTGTGTGTAGATAGCATTGGGGGCGTTCTCGATGAACAGGCAGCTCTTGATGGTTGGGCTCCCCGCCTCACTGAACAGGCCCGCTCCGCGGTTGAAGTAGCCTTCACCATTGCTCTCGCCGCCCGTTACCGTGAAGCCTTCGAGAGAGGCGGTGGCTTCCACACCGCTCGCGGTAAGGACGCGATAGCTGTTCTCGCAGCGGGTCGGCCTGCACAACTCACAGCAGAATTGCTCTGCGACGTTCGCACAGCCAGTTAGCCACCAGCCCTCGCAGCAAAACGCGGTGTCCTCGCACATCCGCTGCTCGCAAACGGGGTTATCGCAGCCGGGTGTATCACGCATGACGGCGCTGCAGCAATTGCTGTCGCCGCGCTGGGTGGGATCGTCGTTGCTGTTGAGGTCGCCGCTAAGGACGGTTTCGTACAGGGCAATGTCTCGCTCATCCGGGTCGGACGCCCCGCACCCGGCGTAACCGCCCTTCAATGCCACACCTGTCATCAGCTCGAACGTAGCATAGCGGTCGCCGGGAATCTGACTTGCGCCCCGGTCGGGGTTGTACACTCCCTGGGCCACGCGGATTTCGGTGATGAGTCCCGCGGAGCCGCGGGCAGCGTCCAGCGCATCCTGGAGGTACACGTACGCATCGCACCAGGTCGAGCCGTCGTTGGCTCCCGTGGCGTCGTCATCCACGTAGACGTGAACCTGCGCGGGTGCGAGGGCCGGAGCGCACAGGACAACCTGAACCACGATCCATGTACACGGTACTCCATGTAACACACGCGAGATCACGAGTCGCCTCCTGTTCCTTCGTACCAGACCGCTACACGGAGAGCCACACACCGGGTCTCGTCCGGGCACTCAGATACCATACTACTATAGCTCGTTAAACCGCCCGGAGCGGCAGAAATCACTGGAAAAACAGGGTGGGGAATGGATTACCAGCGTGATGACAGTCACGCTCACGAATTGCTTGCGTGCCAAGGTCCGTCCACCACTCTCGCCATAAGACCATCCGCGCACCCACGGCAACGGTCGAGCTACGGCAACCTCTCCCCGATGACCTGCGTGCGGATGTCCAGACATGGCCACGCAAGCGTGGACCATGCCACCCGCCGCCCAAGCATCGACCGTCGGGGTCTGCTGACCCGACCTACCCGACGTTTGAGTTCTTGGACACTACGAGCGCGGGTGCCTGGAGCGGACCAGGCAAGAGGCGGCTAGCTGGTTGCCGAGCGTGGTGAACTCCTTCTTGTCGAAATACCATTCCTCGGGAACCGCGACCCACGTCTCATCGGACTGCAGCAGCTCCGTGTTTCCTCCCGCATAAGGTCGTCGGATTACGAACGTCTCATCCACGTCCAAGTATTCATAGTCGGGGAAGAACTTGAATTGCTCGCTGAGAACGAACTTCTTACCCTCGCTCTTCGGAAGGGTGCCGAACATCTCCCGTTCCCTGACGTGTCCGAAAAGGTCAAACACGATCCTGAGCAACATCAGCAAGGCCACGATGGTCCAATGTTGCCCGATCACCGCAGCGATCACGCCTCCACCGAGCAGTGCGACCTGAAGGAGCACCAATCGACCGTAAGGCCTGATCATCAGCACCATAATCGATACCCGGCGGAACTCGCCGCGCCGCAGGTAGTTCAGGAGGAAGGAAACCGTGTGGCTTAGAACCAAGGCCACGAACGGCGTCCATATGGTTAGGAGGGCTTCGGTCGCGATGGCGACGGTCGAAGGGTTCTCCAGGCCCATCCGTTCGGCAAGTGCCCTGTGTGACAGTGTATAGAGACAGCAGCCATGGAACGCGGTAAAGATCCCGAAATGAAAAATGAAGAAGGAAATCATGCCCCACCGGATGTTCGTGAAGGGGTATCGCATTCGTGTGCAGGCGGCCATTGCAAGCACGTTGAAGGCTCCGGCGATCAGGTTCTCCGACCAGAAGAGGAAGAGAATCGCGTAAACATCCCAGCCCAGGAAGCAAACGCCGAAAACGGGAATGAGGTTGCTGACGACCAGAGATAGGACATCGAGCGTAACAGGGACCCTAACCACATAACCGCCGACGTGGAACTTGATCAGCTTCGGCATCGATTCCAACGTACTCATACTCCGCGGGTGTACCGGCGCGTCCGGCGCCCTCGAGCATATCATGCATGCCCGGCCTTGCCATTCACGCCTGTCCGGGTCGAGAACTGACATTGGCCCCAGTGAATCCGGTTGTCCTTATCGATTCTCGCCGGGCACCCTGCATGGCCACGCGAGGATGGACCATGAATCCTCCGCCGGCCCTTGGCCAACCAATCGAGTCTCCAAGTTCGGAAGGCCCGGTGCACCCGTTCGTTCCGACAAGGAAAACCGAACCGTATCTGGCCTTCGAGAAGTGCATTGTTATCGGCGTGTAGTTTGAACTTGGAACAGGGTCTTCGGTTCCTTAGAATGACAGTTTTGGACGTCAAAGGAGGGGAATGTCGAATGAAGAGCTTGGCAATATGCGTGGCAGTGGTGGCGGTGCTGTCGCCCCATGACTCGAGGGCGCAGGCCCAGGAGATGGAATGGGTTACCGTTGCTAATCCGGGAAACGCGGCTGACACGCGTTATCAAGAACCTGGCTACGGCTATGTGGGCTACGTCTACAACATCGGCAAGTATGAGGTGACAAACGCCCAGTACTGCGAGTTCCTCAACGCCGTAGCCGCATCCGATCCGAACGGACTTTACAACCTGAGCATGGGGAGTGGATACGGCGGGATCACTCGCAGCAGCACCTCGGGCAGCCACACATACAGCACGATCCCTGGTCGCGGCAACATGCCGGCGAACTATGTGAGTTGGTACGACACACTGCGTTTTGCGAACTGGATGCACAATGGCCAGCCTATCGGCGCTCAGGACACCTCGACCACCGAGGACGGTGCGTATGAAATGTCGCTCGGTTCGAGTGTGGTCCGCAAGCCAGGCGCACAGGTGTTCCTTCCCAACGAAGACGAGTGGTACAAGGCGGCATACTTTGACGGCGAGAACGGCAGGTACTACGACTACACGACCGGAACGAACGCGGCCCCGACCTATGAGTTCCCTGCCGGAACGGACATGACCAACGGTTCGGCGAACTTCGATATGGTCGTAGGTGATTTCACAGAAGTAGGCGCCTACAACGCCAAGCCATCGGATAGCGCCTACGGCACGTTCGACCAAGGTGGGAACGCCTGGGAACGGAACGAGACTGACATCTATGGTGATGGCTCGTTTCGTAGCTTGCGAGGCGGATCTTTCGGCAACGCCACGGCCAACGACCTGCATGCCCAGTACCGCTACATCTACGACCCGGCGGACGAGCGCAACATCATGGGGTTTCGTGTTGCCGCAATCCCTGAGCCCGAACCCGACCCGGCGGATATCGACCACGATGGCGACGTTGACCTGCGCGACTTTGCCCTGCTCCAGGCAGCCTTTGGCGGTCCTGGGTAGTGCCTGTAATGTCATTCCCGAGGTTCGCTTTGGTGCCCAGGTCTGCGACCCGGGGGACTGATTTCAAATGCGATCCCCGAAATGCTCTACGATGCCATCCGCGGTTGCAGCTTGCCACAATCTTGTCCTCTTGAGTAGCGGCCTGCTTCCTCGCAGGCCGTTTCCCTGGGCAGGACCATTGCACACGACGGTCGGTGGGGACGCCTGCCGCTGCAGAAAGACTCGGATTGTCCGCAATTCCCGCACAAGATAGCCACACCCATCGCGGGATGAAAAGCAAATCTTGCTTGAATCGACCGATCCGTTCCGGTAGAATGGCAGGTTCAGGGTTGAATAATGGGCAACCCCGGTTGGAATCATCCGGTGGCTTCGTGGGCCGATCGCGCCGGGTCACTTCCGGGGGGAGAAGCGGATGCCGCTCTTGCGGCTAATCCAAAAGAACAATACACAAGGCCGACATCGGGTTCGCGCGCACAGCCCGTGTCACGATCGATGCCGAGCCACTTCAGGGGAGACGAATCATGTACGCAAATGCAAGATTGCCTCGAGTCTGTAACTTTCTGATGTTCGCGACTTTGGCGGCTGCATTCTCGCCCTCCGCGGTCATGGCCGTCGATCTGCCACCTGGAGGCAGCACACTTTTGTCCGGTGTTTCCGGCGGGGCCGGTCCGGGAACGGTCATCCGCGACCCCTGGGTTCCTTTTCAAGTCTTCGGTGGCGGCTCGGTACTCCTGTATGAGGGAGAGGTGCGCGATCGCGTCGTCCGCCTCAATGCCACAGGAACGCTGGCGTTCGTGCGGCAAATCCGAAGCACGAACGGGTCACTCAACGGTGCCGTCGCCTTGCTGGCGTGTTCCGAATACGGATCGTTTCTGACGGACGTCGAGTATTCCACAACGAGCACCGGCACGGTCATGCCGGATACGGCCTCGCGGAGCATCAGCGGGTCGGTTGTGGCGTTTCAGTTTAATCGAACACCGGTCTACGGTGGGCAGGAATCCAAAATGGTCCACGCCACGACGGAGGCTCTGGACTATGCGGACGGCGGAAAGTGCACGATCAAGCTGACAACCGGTGAGGAGACCACGATCCAGGTCGTCAGGCCGGTTCGGTACAGCGAACCCGGTTGCCGACTGATTGATTTCGATGATATTCCGGTTGGGACGATGTTCCCGGCCGGGGGCAGCTTCGTGTCCAACGGTGTGCTGATGCACCTCGAGGAGTTCTACTGGGACATCGGGAGTTGCACGAACCCGACTATGAACGGATCCGTGACGGTCGACGACAACGACATGGCATGCGGCTCCGGCCACGATCTCATGGTCAACAACGTGAACGTCGCGTTCGATTACGGCGTGCTGCTGACGGACCTGGTCATTCACTTCGGCGAGTACGGCGGTAACGTGAATCTCACG
>JAUXGE010000048.1 GCA_030622435.1 Planctomycetota bacterium | reverse complement strand
GCTCAGCCATATCAACGAGCCTATTGCCCCCAGCACGACGATCCAGACTGCGATCGGCGCGATCATCGATCTGGTTTCGGGTGATAGGGCCATTATTTCGCCGCCGGCTCCGTTGTGATGGACCACATAATCCTAAGTTGGTCGGCACGGGTTGATCAACTCCTTCCGCAGCGCATCGGCAATCGTCTCCCACTCCCCAGGGTTGTTGGCGGCGAACACGTCCATCGCGTGGCCATCGATGGCGATGATGGCGTCGGCGATTTTCGGGCAGTGTCTGTTATCGCGCAGGTGCGTTGGGTCTTTGTCTGCCAAGCGGACATGCTCAGCTAAAGCTGCAAGCTCGTCCGACGGCTTGTCGAGTTTTTCGACCGCGTCGGCAATCCTCAGGAACAACTGACGATGTTCGATGAAGAAGTCCTCGATGCGGCACTCGGCGTTGTCAGGCCGGCAGTCTGCAATCGCAGCGTCAAGGCTCCCGGTACGTCTCTCCCGAACGGGCTCCTCAGCGCGGACGCAATGTGTACCTCGAAACACGTGTGTGAGTTCCGATGCGAAGGTTTCGCTCATGGCCAGAGCCCGACGCTTAGCATGTTCACGGAGGCGCGCAACCAAAACCCGGTCGGGGAGATCGGAAGTGTCCATACCATGGAACTCGATCAGCTGAGACAGCATCGTCATCAGTCGTCGGTTACCCCACCGGCTGCGGCCAGCCTTCTGGATCCGCTTGAGGACGTCGCCGATGTGGTTCACGCCATCCTGACAGCAGTAGGCATGGATGTTCGCCCATCGGCAAATCCACGCTCGCTTGTACTCCAGCCTTGAGTAAGAGGATGCCGCCTTGAAACGGAAAGGCATCAGTGCCTGACGGACCGGCGTAGCCTCCTCAATCGTCTTCTGCAGTTCGATGAGTAGTGAGGTGTCGACGAGAACAGTTCGAACTTGCTTTCCATTTCGCACTTGGCTCTCGCGATGAGGGCTAGTCGTTGTCGTTTGCACGCGCCAGTAGCCTAGTCCATGATATCCATTGGGCCAAACCCCTCAGTCACGAACGCGGCTCGTACCTCAGCTGCCTGTGCTGACACGACGGTGGGTAGCCCAAGTACAATGATCGCTTCTCTGAAGGCACTAAGTTGGCCATCTGTGACCGTCCCAGCGCGGAACGCGCTACGGGCCGCGTGCTCAAGCGCTGCTAGAACCTGCTGATGCTGTCCGCTCGCGTCTACTGCTTTCAGCCAGAGCTGTGTCACTGTGGCGTCCAGGGATTCGAGCACAACGGGGAGATCGGCAATGTCTGTGTTGTCAATCGTTGCTACCAACTCTCGCGCCCGCTTAAGCAAGGACCGGTCCAACTGTTCGTGGTCGCGGCGATCGTGCGGGCGTTCGCGCCTCAGGTCGGCCCTTAGTGCGCTTGCCCCCCCGAGGAGATTAGGAGTGCCGACGCCAGAACCCGAATAATACGACGTCATTTCCGCACCCCCGGTCCTCTCGCGATCCCCCGCTGCGAAGTCTTCCACGCCTCGCTGCAAGTTTGTGTCGACGTCATCGGCTCTGAGAGTTGGCGATGTCATTTGGGTTTCCAATCATATACCGCCGAGGCAAGGCGATCGGCTTCCTGCCACGCTTCCCCCAGGAACTCGACGACCGTAACATCCGAGCTCGGCCACAACCAGTAGTAGTCAACGTCGATAAGAAGTCCCGCTTCGGGCGCCTCCTGCCTCTTCTTCTGCCGCCTCAACTGCTCAAACAGCACATCCCGCTGGTGCTCGTGCTGCAGGCGTGCGGGTTGTCGGAGTCGCGGATCGACCTTGACGTCTGCCCCGACGGTGGACCACGGTTTCGTGTGTACGCTAAGCCCTTTCCTCTCGTTCTCTGTTTCATACACCGACTGGAGTTCGAATGACCTTGGTACGAACTCGCCCGACTCGTCTGGTGGCCATTGTGCTACCGGCGTATGCCGCAATGAGAGTTTTTCCGCTTCTTCCAGGGAATCTACTGGCATGAGCAGAACGTGGCGCGCACCAAACCGGCGCCATGCGGTCAGATCGAACCGCCCGGCGATCGTAGACAACGCGTCCGCCGCCGTCCTGTAGAAGTCGAGTGTAATCTCAAGGTCGACCGGATGCTGATCGATGATGAAGTTGCTGGAACTGAACACTACCCTGATGTCCAAATCAGGGCAGTTAATCGCGGCCGACTTCGGCGAGGCCTCGGCCGGGAGCCACAAGCGTCCAGTGTTTTCCCCGAGCAGGTCCTCGAGAATCCGCATTGCGCTTCCGCATCGGTCCAGATACAGGTACCCTTTTTCGAAGCGGGCTTCGAAAATCCGTTGCCTAAGCACGGGCTCGTGTTTGCTGGTCATGGCGATGCGCTCCATCCAGACATCTGAACAACGTACGGTGGCTAGCGATTAGACCAACACACATCCCGTATTATACAACCGACACGAGCCGGGTGCGACACATGTCCTGGATTCTATCGGAACGCTCCAGGCGCCCTCTCGTCCTCAAACTGTAGCGACCGCCTCCGTCACGCTCCGATAACAACATATGGTACCAACCACCCAGGCGAGGCTCCAGACCTCGCGGTCTAAGGCGCGCATGGCGAACCCGCCGGGCAGCAGTTGAACGATCGGTCTGATCCGAGCCGGTTCGACCGGTTAGGCGTTGGCCACGGCATCTCCAATGAACGGCCTGTGTTGCAGGTTTCCGGTGTTCGCGCTGGATGCGATGTGCAACCGCTAAAAGAACGTCGCAGGCGCTCGCCGGGGCCAAGCGCGTTTGGCGATCAGGTTGGGTGGGCCATTGCATGGTCCATTGGCAACGTCACGCCTGATGTTTGTCCGCTCCCTGACGGTCGCGATTCTGATTGGCTGGGTGACCCAAGTTGTTTCAACCTGGGGTCTCGATTCGATCTCGCTGCCAACAGAATCATCGACTCCACCGTCGGGCCGAATGCAATCGCCCCCCAGGGCTCGGAGAACCTGGACCAAGCCACGGTGAAAACGCCGGTCCCTGCCCGACCGATGGGACGCGGGATGTGCTCAGCCCTTCCGCTGGGTCTATGCAGCGACCTCGAACGGCCGGTCAGTCGACGACCGTCACCGTCGAGTGCCGCTCGACGAGATAGGTGTAGAGCGCCTCGACGTCTTCGTTGTACATGCGGATGCAGCCGAGCGAAACGCTCCGTCCGATGGATTCAGGTTCGATGGTGCCGTGGATGCCGTAGCGCTGCTGGCCTACCGCTTCACCCGAGACGCCGATGAGCCCGATCCAGCGCTCGGCCAGCGGATTGTCCGGATCATCGGCCGCCACGATCTGCCTGCCGCGTGCGGGGTAGTAAGTCGGGTTGACCAGCTTCGTGCTCACGCGCCACTCACCCTTCGGCGTGCTGCCGTCGGCACCGAGCCCGACCCTGAATTGCTTCACGAACGTGTTGCCGATGTACACTTCCATTGTGTAGGACCGTTTGTGAACGACCGCGCGAAACGGACCGGTGATCACCTTGACGGATTGACCGGCCCGGATGCGGTTCACATCCACGATCCCGTTGATGGACGCGAGCACTTCGGCAGACACCTTGTTCGCCCGGGCGATTTTTCCCAACGCATCGCCGGGTTTGATCACGTAGCGCGAGACGAGCGGGTCGTTATCGAGGATCCTCGGCGAGAATACCGTTTCATTGCCGATCCGGGTCAGTTCGGCCCGGACCAGCGACAGGTCCGGCTCGTCGATCCCCAACAATAAGGCCTCACTCAAGTGGGCACGTGCCGCCACCAGATCGCCCCGCTCGAGCGCCTGTCTGCCGGTCGCCAACATCGCCCCCTTCCTTTGACCACCAGGGTGACCGGAGTCGTTCGGCTGTGAGGGGCTCGGGGTCTCGCCCTTCTCCGACACATCGGCGTACGGCTGAGATATGGGATCCACATCCGGCCTATCCGTCGTCAGGATGGGCTGAGGCGCCATCGCAATCGTCTCCTCGACCGGCACATCGGAGGCACCGCGAAGAAACACCCACCACGCACCGACAGCCAGAATCACTGCTGCCGACAGCAGCACACCCGGACGAGACCATGTAGGTCGCCGTCTTCGACGTCGATGGTATAAGGCCAAGGTATCGACTCCATGTTGGAGGGACGGCGCTCGAGCCCGCCGGGTAAGCGATACGGAACCGGCAAGCGGCGCCTGTCAGCCCGATGAAAAAGGCCTTTTCTCGTGTTGCACCGGCTTCCTGTCGGTGAAAACGCGGGCTGGAGGCCCGCGACACATCTTTTTCAACGGCCTGCTATGTCGCAGAATACAGTACCCGGAGCGTAGGGCAAGTCCGACGTACAAGTGCGTACGATCGATCGGGTAGGTGATCCGACAGAGGCATCATGCGCGGTCGGTACCGAGGCTCATATCCGAATCCGGTCGTCCCGTGACATTCCATCAAGAGCGGCCAGCTCCTCGGGATCCAGACCGAGTGCGTTCGACCAGAAATGTGCCACGAAGTCGGGATGAAAGGAGCCCACACCGACCTCCATGCTCGGAATGCGCGGCATTCGTTCGGGAAAACGGAGACCGTAAAGAAGCGAAACTTCGGTCTCGGCGATCATACGCCTCCGCAGAACCTCGTACGGCTCGAGCCGGAAACGGCGCTTGCGCTTCACGCCCCGCCCCTTCCGCTCGACGGTCGAACGTCACGGACATGAACCGTATGACGCCCGGAGGCTGGGACCTGAACCGACCAGAAAGTCGCCACAGCCGCAGCGGTCCCTACCGAGATGAACTGGATCGGCAGAATCCGGAGGAAATGGCTCGACGGGACGGTCGCGGGAAGCCCGGAAGTCACGGGCCGCACTGCGGCCCAGGCGTAACCAACCACCGCGGCGATCCCGACAGCCAGAATCGCCCAGAGCGCCGACCTCACTGGATTTATTCGATACGCGGTGTACGTCCCGATACCGACCGCAGCGGCCACCACGAAGCAGACCTGCCCGTGCTGAATCGATCTGGAACGGAGCCCGGCCGATAGGAC
This sequence comes from Planctomycetota bacterium, assembly GCA_030622435.1. Taxonomy (GTDB): domain Bacteria; phylum Planctomycetota; class Phycisphaerae; order UBA1845; family UBA1845. The sequence goes on along the minus strand of JAUXGE010000048.1, from coordinate 12,047 downwards.
TGCAAACGCCGCCAACGTAATGGCGACCGCAATGAGCGTGTGCTGAACCCCAATCGCCACCGACGTGGGTTCTCCGCCTCGTCCGTTCGAGAACCACGCTGACAATCGCGGAACATCGTAACCGGCGTGCAGCGGGGAGTAGAAATCCTGGTCTTGATCCCGGCGGGCCGATCCGGCATCATCGCTCGTACCGAAGCACCAGCTCATGACAGCCGCGGAAACCCCCACCGCCACCGCGACGACGAGGAACCAGCCGACAGCCTCGACGGCGAACCGGAGCGCCAGTCCTCGCTGAAACGTGTCGGACAGGTCTGCACCACCTACCAGCAACTGCTCCGTGGTTGACCCGCGCAGAGTCACTACGGCCAACCCGAACGCCGCTGCGAACGAGCCTATGTCGACAACGCGCCGACCGGCGAGGACAGTAGCGAGTGCCGCGGCGACACCGGCCAGTGCAGCCGTCTGTACCAGCATCATCCAACCGCCGTGCCGTGCGTAAACGCAGACCGGACCCAGAGGATCGTCAGGCTCCATGGCAAACCAGCCCACGGTCATAAACAGTGCGCCGGCCAGGGTCCAGGAGACCAACGTCGCCGCCCGCTCCAACAGATTAGGCTCCGTTCGCTCAACCATCATCGTGCTCGGGGCATCCCCCATCGGCACTCCCTTCGGTGATCTCATGTCGATGCAGAACCTCGGCGATCCCGGCGCGCGCCTCCGCATCCAGAGGACACAGCGGCAGCCGAAACTCCTCCACAATCAACCCGGCCTGCGCCATGCCTGTTTTTATCGGCAAAGGGTTCGGTCCGTACCGGCCGATCCCGATCGCAATATCGTGAACCTTCCTGTGTAACGGCAATACCGCCGATCGATCGCCGCGCAACCCCGCAGTAACCAATGACTTCATCAACGAAGGCGCGATGTTCGCAACCACGCTGATAACGCCTACCGCGCCGAGCGACATCATCGGCCACGTCAAGGCGTCGTCCCCGCTCAGCACGGCGATGTCGCACCGGGTGCGCAGGTCCGTGATCGAGTCCACATTCCCTGTCGCGTCCTTGATGGCGACGATGTTCGGGAAACGCTCACGCAATCGGACCACGACGTCGTTGTTTATGTTGACGCCGGTGCGAGCCGGCACGTTATACAGAACGATCGGCAGCTCGACTGATTCCGCTACTGCGGCATAGTGCCGGAACAACCCCTCGGGCGTAGGCCGGTTGTAATAGGGTGCGACGACCAGGGCCGCGTCCGCACCGGCCGCTGCCGCGCGCTTCGTCCGTTCAACCGTGTCTGCCGTGTTGTTGGATCCGGTGCCGGCCATGACCGGGCACTGCCCCTTAGCCCGTGCGATGACGACATCCAGGAGCTTGCCCCGCTCGTTTCGGGTAAGCGTGGGTGACTCGGCCGTCGTACCCAAGGCCACGAGCCAGTCCGTCCCACCGCTTATCTGCCGATCGACGAGGCGTTTCAGGCAAGGCCAATCAACCTCGCCGCCGGCGAACGGCGTAATCAACGCGGTCATCGACCCGCGAAGCTCGATGTTCTTGTGCGTGGTTTCCATGGGAGGCAATCCTAAACCAGTTACCGGCAAAGCCTTTCGGCCTGACTTCGCACCTGGCGGCACTCTCCTAGCCTCTGATCCACTCCAGGCCTGCGCCTCAGCTCGAGCGCGGTGCATGGAGCGTGAGCAAACGTTTCATTTCCCGGACGGCCTTCCGAATGCCGACGAACACTGACCGAGCAACAATCGAATGACCGATGTTGAACTCGGCGAACCCCGGCATGGCCGCCACGGGCGCGATGTTCCTGTACGTCAGTCCGTGTCCACCAAGCACTTCGAGGCCTGCTCGATGACCCGCATCGATCCCGCGACGCAACTCGTCCAAAGCAGCATCCAGCTCGCCTGGCGTCTTTGCGTGTGCGTACGCTCCGGTCCACAGCTCGACGGCCTCGAACCCGACGTCAGCCGAAGCTTCGATCTGCTCGGTTACCGGTTCGATGAATGCGCTGACCGTGATCCCCGCATCGCGCAGCCGCTTTACCGCCTTGGCCACGCGGTCGTGGTGGCGGACGACATCAAGCCCACCCTCTGTCGTCAGCTCCTCGCGCCTTTCCGGGACCAGCGTGGATTGATCCGGCTTCAGGTTCACAGCGATGTCCACGATCTCATCTGCGATGGCCATCTCCATGTTCAGCTTTACACCGACCGTCTCACGCAACAATCGCGCATCCCGGTCATTGATGTGCCGGCGGTCCTCCCGGAGATGAAACGTGATCCCGTCCGCCCCGCCGAGTTCCGCCTCAGCAGCAGCCCAGATGGGATCAGGCTCATCCGTCTGCCGAGCCTGCCGGACAGTGGCCACGTGATCGATATTGACTCCGAGCAACGCCATCGCAAATCCTCCACGTCGAATCCCAACCCATTCTCGGGCATTATACGCCGGGAGCACAACCCGACAAAGTCGTACTGGATGAGTGGCTTCGAGCTCGCCGTGGTACTTGGCAACAGGCCCCTGCGGCGTCGTGGTGGCGAACAAGGAGTGGGAACCGGGCCCGCGGATGGTTATTCCTATATCCTGCGAAGGCCCGCGCTGTGACGGAGGCGTCGATGATGACAACTGGACCGTAATCGAGCATACAATCCCCATCACCTGGGAGAACCGCGTCATCGTCTCCCCGATCGTTGAAGCCGCTGGCCATTTGGAGCGCGCCCCTTCGCGCAGTGACCGCCGCCGGATTTTGCGCCAGCGCATCGAGAAAGACAGGGCCTCGAGGAAGTGTACATCACGGCTTCGCAGCATTTGACGAAGCTCTCCTATGATGGCTTTACGCAGGCCGAGGTGAGTCGCTTTGAGAAGGACCTGCAGCGGATCCTCGACAACCTGACCGAGTTCGAGGAGCGTACGCCGTCAAGCCGAGTTGATTAAGCGCGGACCGGCAACCTGCGAGACTGGGCCAGGTTCAAGCCTCCGCGGTGACGAGGACACTGCCGTAACGCAGTCGACAAGCGGCCTGCGGCGTGACCGAAATGGGAGGAACACCAGCATGGAAGAGCCCGTATTCCCTGACAAGTCTCAGGTGCCCAGGGAGACTGATCTCGCAAGAGTCCTGGGCCGGGCGAAACACCACTGGGACACTTTGAAAGCCTACGCCCTCGAAGCGGATCCCACCGCGACCGAGGAGTGGAAATACTACACGAAGAAGTCCGGTTGGACGTTTCGCGTGAAGAACAAACGCCGCAACCTGCTATACATGCAACCGCGCGGCAAAGGGCGGTTCACCACAGGTCTCATGTTCGGCAAGAAGACGGTGGAGGCTGCCGAGCGGTCCGACCTGCCCGAGCAGGTTATCGAGATGATCAGGCAGTCACCACAGTACCCGGAGGGCCGGATGATCCGCGTCGAAGTGACAAAGGCGGCGGATGTCAAGGTCGTGAAAAAGCTCTTCACGATCAGAATGGACAGTTAAAGACCTGTTGAGAAGGGTGTGTCACGGGGTCCCAACCTGTATCGGCGCGACCGGTCAGATGTTCTCGCCGAGGAAGAACGCCGCGCCCATACGATCGGCCATGGGCTGGTTCGTGAATATCAGCGGGATCAGGAACTGAATGTCCGTATGGGGGGAGCGGAGGTAGTCCGCCATCTCCATACGCCACACCGAGTCGAACGTCATGAGTTCATCCTGCGAGTGGACGCTCTGAAAAGCCTTCTCCATCACCTCGACCGCGACAGTTGCCGACCACATGGCCGGGTAGATGCCTTCGTGGCTCGCGGCGGCCGTGAACCCCCCCGCGTCCCCGATTGCGAGCGTGTGTTTCCCGACGTGTGACTCCATGTCCAGAGCGGGCGATTGGAACGTACGATGGACCTCCACCGTCAGGGCGAGCTCGGATAGGTCAATTGCCGCGACCTTGTGCTCGAACGCCTGGCGGCATAGGTGGACGAGGGTGGGGATCACGCGGTCGGGCTCTCCCAGCCAATTGATCCCGATTGCAATCCGGTCCTTCGAGTGGCAGCAGAGTCCGAACCCCGCCGCGTTGTCCAGACCGAGGATCAAGGCCGCACGCGGTTTCGCAGGTGCGACATCAGGTGCCAGTGGCGCTTCGACCTGTGCGGCCCAAATGACCGGACCGCTCTTCCCGGCAACGAGCCCGACTCGTGACAGCAGTTGGGTCCCACGACCCGCCGCAAGCAACAACAGCCGACTCTCCACCTTCCGACCATCAGCCAGATGGACCTCGGCCGAAGGTTCCTTCAGTTGAATGTCGGTGACCGGATGCCCCATGAGGACCTCCGCTCCCTCTTCCTTCGCGGCCTTCACCATCGCCTGATCGAACGTCACCCGATCGATCAGATAGCCGGGGGTCTCCGCGAACGCTGGCGTCGCCGTCTGCGAGAAATCAGCACGGTGGAAGGTCACCTTTCCGAGCGGGCAGCTCAGAAGTGACTTGTCGTTGACCCCAAGCTCGGACAACAACGCCGCGCAGCGTGGGCTGATCCAGCTCGAACGGAGTTCGGCACGCGGCGAGGTGCCCCGGTCCACCAGTAACACTCGCCGGTCCTGCCGTGCCAGGCGAATAGCGGCCGTCGCGCCGGCCGGCCCGGCTCCGACAATCGTCACATCGTACTGATCGTCACTCATCGCCACGCTTCCAGGGAATCAAACACTTGTCGGACAAACACGCCGATTCTTCACACTTCACCTACATCAGCCGTGCGCGCCGCCGAACAGAACCGTTCCGACGCGCAACGGACGGAAGAGCGATCGCTCTCGACCCCGGAACGCCGAATGAAGGCGTCCCGCCTGCTCGTGCATCCTCCGTGCTCGTGTATCGGATACTCTCCCGCGTTGCTTCTCCCGATAAGAGGGGATGCAGGGTATTCCGCCACACGATTCCGAAGAATGTCGTGGACACCCTACACGCTTCTTGTGCCCTTACGCAAGTCTGGCTCTCAGCCGCTGGCCGGCAGGGCGTGCAGCCCGAAGAGGGGAGCCATCCATGGTCATAAACCCGAGCCCTTTCTGAGAGGGATCGGGTCTCAGGCCACTACCGATGATATTCACCTGCCGAACGGCGCGTATGCCGCCACCGGCCTGCCCGGAGCCGGAGGGAGAGCCGGATCATTGAAGACTGACCGCCGATGCATTACAAACCCCTCAGGCGAACCCGGCGGGACAGGTACGGCACCCGAGCGACTTGCCGGGCACGAAGCGGCGAAAGCCACCGATGGCCAATGTGACCCTCGACCATTTGACGAAGATCTTCCACGGCAAACGAGGCGAGGTGCGCGCGGTAGACGGCGTAGACCTGGCCATCGCCGACCGGGAATTTCTCGTGCTCGTCGGTCCGTCCGGGTGTGGGAAGACCACAACTCTGCGGCTGATCGCCGGGCTGGAGGAGATCACGGCCGGGACGGTTCGTATCCAGGATCGCGTCGTCAACGACGTTCCACCGAAGGACCGTGACATCGCCATGGTCTTCCAGCACTACGCCCTCTACCCGCACATGACGGTCTTTGGGAACATGGCTTTCGGGCTGAAAATGCGACGTACCCCCCGAAAGGAAATCCGGCAGCGGGTGGACGAAGTCGCACGCCTGCTTCATATTGAGCACCTGCTGGACCGGCGCCCGGCAGCCCTCTCCGGTGGGGAGCGTCAGCGCGTCGCACTCGGGCGGGCGATCGTACGCCGACCGAAAGTGTTCCTCTTCGACGAGCCACTATCCAACCTCGACGCCAGGTTGCGAGTGCGCATGCGCACCGAAATCAAGAGCCTGCATCGCACGCTGAAAACGACCATCATCTACGTCACGCACGACCAGGAGGAGGCCATGACGTTAGGTGATCGGATCGTCATCCTGAAGGACGGTTGCATCCAGCAGGCCGGCGCGCCGCTCGATGTGTACAACCGTCCGGCCAACCGTTTTGTCGCCGGCTTTGTCGGCTCACCATCAATGAACTTCCTGGAGGGGCGGTTGGAGGGTGAGGGCGACGCGATCCGTCTGGTCACCGCGGTCGGCCGGCTCGACCTGCCGTCGAATCTGACCCGGCACTTGACGCCGTCCTGCGGACGGAGCGTTGTCCTTGGCTTGCGCCCCGAGCATCTCTACCTCGACACGACCGGACTGCCCGAAAGCGCCGGCGCGCACCCGTCAAACGAACTCACAACCCCCGACGGACCGATGGAAACTGTGCAGTCTTTCCCCGTGATCGCCGAGCTTCCCGTCAGTGTGGTCGAACTGCTAGGTGACTGCATTCACATACACTTGGCCGTTCCCGAAAGTAACGATGTCGTGGCACGTGTTTCCCCGGACGTGAAAGTATCGGTCGGGGATCGTGTGTTGCTCCGCACGGACATGACCAAGGCGCATCTGTTCAGCGCGAACGAGACGGGTGAGCGTCTGAACTGACCGGTGTCGGCGAGTGGCCACCGCCGATTCGACCCACCTGGCGGGCAGGGTGGCCCGCCTCCTCTGGAGGTGGGGGATGCGATGATCGTGGGCATGAGCCTGGGCGTATGTCATCTCCTCCCCCATGTCCCAAGGTATGGGCCACCCGTCACGGCTTGCGCCGCGGGCTACGGACTGTCGTCACTCCGGGACTGCGCCACCGGGATCGACAAAACGACTACGGTTCCGACGATCTCAACTTCTGTATTTCGCGGCGATCCTCATCCGTGAGCACTTGGTGTTCCCGATCGATGGCCTCGACCTCGTCCAACCGCTTTCCGGCCACCGCCTCTTGCCCCTGCTCGACGTCCACACGCGCCAGGTGGAGCAACGCACGGGCCCGGGTCGCGGGCAGATCGGACGTAGCCTGGATGCACGCCTCGAGATCCTCCCGCGCCTCGGCAAGCCGGCCAAGATGCGTCAGAAGAACGCCGCGAGTGTCGAGCAGATGAGGATCATCCGGGTACCGTGTGACGCCGCGGTTCACCAGCGAGATGGCCTCGGACGGCTTCTCCTGCTCCACGCCGAGAATCCACCCCAGATCGTTCAGTGCCTGGCGATGGTAGGGCTCCAGGGAGAGAACCTGACGGTAAGCCTCCACCGTTTCTTCCAGTTCGCCAAGGCGGTACGCTACGCGTGCCAGACCCAGGTGCCCTTCGACCAGATCGGGATCCGAAGTGACGGCCTGTACGAACAGCGTGCGAGCCTCGAGCAAGTGCCGAGTTTCACCCGAGATGCTCAACAGACCTGCCGTTGCGAGGAGCGTTGCGGGCTCCTCCGTCCCGCCGCGAGCCCGCCGATCCGAGACTCGACGCGACAAGTCGTCGAACTTCCGTTGCCCGGCAAGCCAGCGCATTTCCGCGACGAACACCGCTTGGTTCCCGGGGGCGATAGCCGCCGCCTCGTCGAGGCGCTCCCGGGCCGTATCCCAACGCTTGTCCTCCTGGTACAGTCCCGCCAAGAGGATATGTGTCACGGTGCTGGCACGACCTGACTCGGTTTGCCTGAAGGCTTCCAACACCTCAATGGCACGTGCCAGCTGCCCCTGCGCCGCCAGAGCTTTCGCGTACACTTGATGAGCGGCCTCACCGGACGGATCGAGTTCGATGGACCTCTCCGCAAGAGACTGCGCCTCCGCCAGGGCGCCCGCGCGGAAGGCGAACTCTGCGAGCAAGACGCCGGCGGTCACGTTGTCCGGTTCGTCGTCCAGGACCGACCGGGCCAACTCCCGCGCGACCTGCATGCGGCCCGATTCGGCCTCGAGACTTGCCCGAGCCAGCACCAGACGAGGGTCTCCCGGATTGGCACCGAGTGCTCTGACCACTCGGTCCCCCGCCTCCGACGCGTTTCCTCGCCGCCGGGAAAGCCCTATTAATTGCAGATGTGCTACGATGTTCGTTGGATCGACTTCGGCAACCCGCAGGAGCAGGGACTCGGCCTCGGCGGTCGCATCCGGGCGGTTCTCTCTCAGAAGCAGACGCGCCTCGAGAGCAAGTAGATCTGCATCATCCGGGGACTGCTCCAGCAGATCGTCGAGCAGCGAACGTCCGCGATCACGTTGCTCCGCTCGAGACGAAACCACCAGCGCTCTGACCAGCATCCGGCGCAGCCCCTCGCTTTGAGGATCATGCTTCACCCCCGTCTCCCAGGTCTCGACGGCATCGGCACCGCGACCGGCACGCTGGTAAAAGCCTCCCAACGCTGCGTAGCCGGCGGCGGCTGATTCCGGAAACGTGATCAAGTGACGGTAGTCCTTCTCGGCCTCGTCGAGCCTCCCCGCCGCAGCGTGGAAGTCGGCGCGTGCATGGTACGCGGCGAAGTCATCGCGCCGTTGGACGATCTCATCCAATAGTGCCAAAGCTTCGTCACTTCGACCTTCCGCCTTCAGGATTGCCGCCCGTGCCGATGCCACGTCCATTGAATCAGGTGCAAGCGCCCCCGCCTCATCGAGCAGCGTCAGCGCACGATCCACATCGTGCTGATGCTCGTAGGTCAGCCTGGCCAGTGCAACACGCGACCCGACGTCAACCGCATCGACGGCAATCTGTTCCCGTAGCAGCTCCGTCGCAGTCCCGGTCTCGCCCAATCCGAGGGCAACCTGTGCCCGATGCCTGCCGAGACCGGCAACACCTTCCGGGAGCCGATCGAGTACTGCGGCCGCCTCGTCGAACCGCCCTTCTCGCTCGAGCAGGGTCAACAGTCGGTGCACCGCCGCCGGCTGGTGCGGATCGGCCTCGACCGCCCGGCGATATGCGTCCTCGGCGTCATGACCTCGACCCTCGAGCTCGTGCAACTGACCGAGTAGCAGCAGAGGCAGCGGTTGACGCGGATCCGTCTGGATGCACTGCGCCATCATTTCTTCGATCTCATTTTGGTGCTGAGGCCATTCGTCGTTCCACAACCAGTGTCTGACCTGCTCGATCCGCCACCGCAGACCTCGCTCCCCCTCGATTCCTCTAAGCTCGTCGACCAGTCGCTGCGTCCAATCCGCGTCGCCCTGTACTTCGGGGATTGACAGCAGGTCGAGCCGCGGTTGAACAGCTTCAGGCCGCAGGGACGCGCGATCCTTCAGCAGTTCAACGGCACGTGTCCGATCGCCGTGAAGAAGCTCGAATTGCGACAAGGCATAAACGACCGTCTCCTTCTCGCCACCTTCCAGTTCATCGGTCGCTCGGGTCAAAGTGTCGCGAGCCTCCGTCTCCGATTCCGGGGATTCTGTGCCGAGCTGAAACCGCGCTAAGGCAATACGCGGCGCGGCCAGATCGGAATGGTCGGTGATGGCCCGGCGGTAGATATCGACCGCCTCGTCAAATCGGCCTTGGCTAGCCCGGAGACCGGCCAACTGAAGATACGCTGCCAAGGGTTTGTCACCATCGTGGATCGCCTGTTCCAAAATCGCCGCGGCCTCGTCGAGTTGGCCCGAGCGATACGCAATGAGAGCCTGCAGCAGGCGGACACGCGTGTCATGCGGCTGCCGCGCACCAAGGACCTCCAGCTCGTCGGACAGCGCTGATGTTTCCGCCTCGTCCGGAACGCTTCCCCTACCACCGAACAACATCGCCTCGATCCGAAGCAGCACCGCAGCCGAATCATCCGGAGCAAGCCGCTCGGCGCGACGTGCGTACATCAAAGCCCTACCCCAATCCCGATGGCGGTAGGTCTGGCAAAGAGTCAGCGTGGTCTGAGCATCGCCGGGCTCGAGTGTCACGTAGGCTTCCAAAGCCCGCTTCGCACGCACACCCTGGCCGGTCGCCTCGTACGCCTCCCACAGCAACCGCCAGGCCGCTGCCTTCTCGGGGCGCAGGGCCACTACGTCCTCGAGCGAGTCAATGACCGCATAGTATCTCCGTTCGGCGCGAGCCACCGTTGCATCGAGCAGTGCGAGTCGCTCGCTGGCGGGGGTGTCGATGACGCGCAGGTTGGCAGTCGCCTCACGATACGACTCGACCGTGCCGCGGGCATCCTCGATCCGGTCGGCCGCCAGATAGAGATCGATGACGAGCGGAAGGAACTGACGCTGACGGTTCTCGGGCAGTTCCACAAGCGCCCGATCCGCGAGTCGGACACCCTTCTCCCTCTGCTCGCTCATCAGCGCGACCTTTCCGGCCACTGAGAATTTGCTCAAGGCGAAGGCGTCGGAACCGCTCCCGAACGGGTCGTTCGGTTCGCCAACTGCCTGTTCGAGGGCATCGAGGGCGGCCTCCGAACGTGTCGTCTCGCCCAACGACAGCCACTCCGTCGCCAGCCCCAGCCAAATTACCGGGTCGGACAAGCTTGCCGCTTCGGCCGCCTCCAGATCCGCTCTTGCCTGCGACTCATCCCCTCGAACCGTGCGATGAAACCGGGCTCGTTGGATCAGAGCCTCGGCAGACTCAGGATTCGCGTTCACGCCCCGATCCAGCCAATCCATCGCCGACGATTCCGCGGACACGGAATCTTTCTCCATCGCGATGCCGGCCAGGAACCCGTACGCTTTGACCTGATCGGGATGCTGTTCCACGAGTTGCTCGAACACGCGGCGAGCCTCGTCGGTATCGCCCTGAGATCGGTGCGCCCGCCCCAACCAGAACAAGGCCACCGGATCGGAAGGATCGACATCAAGTCGTTGACGGCACACGTATGCGGCCTCGACGAAGTCACCTATCGAGACGTAGAGCTTCCCGAGTTCATGGCACAGATGGGCGTCACCGGGTTGCGTTCGAAGTAACCGGCGGTATTCACCGATGGCTCCGACGATGTTCTCCGGTGTCAACGGTCTGATCGCCAGTTTCGCCTCCGCGTACCGCAGCACCATCTCCTTGTCGTCGGGATACCTCAAGAGGTACCGCCGAAGCTGTCTGCTGGCTTCGGGCCAATCCTCCGCTTCAAGAGCAGCCTTCCCCGCAGCCAGCGCCCTCTCGGCAATCACGCGCTTGCGTACGTGGCGCGCGACGACCGCCCCGCAGCCGAGCAGCACCACCACGAGAATCAGAATGAGGAGCGCTTTGACGTTGATTCGTCCCGACCGACGTGAGTTGTTCATGGCTGACCCGCTGTTTGGGCTGGACACCGAAGATCCACGACTCGACGCAATGCGACGATGACCCAACGCCTACCGGCGTACACGTCGCATGTACCAGTTCTCGATAGTAGCGTGTGTACGTATCAAGGGTCGGGAATGCAAGACCCGGCCCCGGAATCTTCTTTCGACCGTCCCGCTCCCATGACTGGGTCCTCGGATTTCACGGCTCGTCGGTGGTACGGCATCGGGCAGGTTGGGGTCGAGGTTCCGCCGATGTGAATGGAGCCGGCTCTCCGAAACCTCGAGAGAGCCGGATCCCAAAAAACGAAAAAGCCGCCCCCGAAGCATAAGCTCGGGAGCGGCTGTTGTCGGATAAGGCGAATCTATCGGTCGGGCGGCGAACGGCCTCGACAACACCTTACTTCGCCCCAACAGGTTCCTAGAGGAACCGCTTGCGGATCACGCCAACCAACCCCAGACCGACCACGCCGAGCAAGGCCGCTGTGGGCGCCGGGACCGGTGCGATACCCTCGACCATCAGAACCATGTCGTTGAAGTCCTGATCGGCGTTGGCATATACGAGATCCTCAAAGGCGATAATGAAATCGTCGCTCCCGAAGGTGGCGGGCGGAGGCGGTCCGTCATCACCGCTCAAATCGATCGTGGAAGCATCGTCCCCGCGATAGATAAGTGCTTGTGGTGCATCGCCACGGTTCAAGCTATCCTCGGTGAAAAACGTATTGCCCTGTGGTGTCGAGATGAAAAAACCGAACATCGGGATGCCGGTTCCGCTGAACAAGCTCGTGAACGTCTGAGTACCGGCCAAGCCTCTGTCGATGATAACGTCACCATTTGCCCCAAACGTGATCTCGGCAAAGGCACCCGCACCGGCCGCCCCCTCGAAGATCGTCGCCCGGCTGCCAGGGTTGCCATACTCATAAATGCCGAACACGTTCCGGCTGGCGAAGCCGGCGATCTCGATAATCATGGTTGCAGTGGACTGGTCGCCGACACCGGTGAACACGGCCGTGTTGTCCTGATCGTTGACTGCGTCGATGTCCGGCTCGAGGACTCGGTTCAGAATCGACTGAAGCG
>JAUXGE010000185.1 GCA_030622435.1 Planctomycetota bacterium | reverse complement strand
GGCGTTTGGATGGCGCCGGCGCGAACCCCCGAGCACCCTTCCGACCTCGACGGACCAACCATAATGAAAATGAATATACCAAACGAACCCATGTGAAAGTGTGACTGTACATGCCCGCCGGGTGCCACTGGTGGCCTGTCCATCAGTGCCTGGCCGCATGGCCCAGCTCCCTTTGTCGCCGGGTTGGACGGGGCACGGGGCTCGAGACTACGCTACCTAGCGGAGCGTGTTTGACGCCGACACCGTGCAGAGCAGCACATCAACCGGCCTCCACTCGACATCGATAGCTGAGCACCAATGCGTTACAATGCAGGACTTCAATCGCGGTGATGGGGGATCTTGGTCCCGTGGAGACCGAAGATGGACGGCACTGCCGTCGTGGCGACAAACGGCCATCTGGCCGACTTCTACGGAAAGACGGCGCACGGCCTGATCCGAGGCTCCGATCGATACAGAGTCCTCGCGGTCATCGATCCTGACCATGCCGGAAGCGACGCCGGTGAGGTCCTGGACGGCCGGACCCGCGGCATTCCCGTGTTCGCCTCGCTTGACGCTGTATTGGACGGGCTCGAGACGAAGCCTGACTACTGCATCGTCGGTTGTGCCACACACGGCGGCGTGATCCCCCCGGCGCTCCGCTCAGTCCTGGAGGATGCCGTCAAGGCCGGCCTGTCCCTCGTCAACGGCCTGCACAGCTTCCTGAGTGATGACCCCGTATTCAAGGCACTGGCGGACCAAGCGAATGCGTCCATCATCGACGTGCGGAAGCCCCCGAATCCGCCGCATTTCTGGTCCGGTGAAATCCTGTCGGTCAAAACGCCGCGAATCGCCGTCCTCGGAACCGACTGCGCCGTCGGCAAGCGCACCACGATGCGGCTGCTGAGCGAAATGTGTCTCGCGCACCACATAAAGGCCGAGATGATCTACACCGGCCAGACGGGCTGGATGCAGGGCATGCGGCACGGTTTCATTTTCGATGCGGTGCCCAACGATTTTGTTGGCGGCGAGCTGGAACATGCCATCGTCTCGGCCGACAGGGAATCCTCACCGGATGTCATCCTACTCGAAGGGCAGTCCGCGCTGCGGAGTTCGTCAGGGCCCTGCGGCTCCGAGTTCATCTGCTCAGGTGGGGCTCGCGGCGTGATTCTGCAACATGCCCCGGCTCGCCGTTGGTACTCGGGTTTTGAGGATCTGGGCTGCGTAATGCCTCCGGTTTCCGGGGATGTGGAGCTGATCCGTCTGCTGGGGGCTCGAGTCCTTGCGCTCACGCTGAACAGCGACGGCCTGACCGCTGACGAACTTCACGCCGAGCGCGATCGTCTTTCCAAGGATCTCTGTCTGCCGGTCGTCCTTCCGTTGGAGGAGGGCGTGGAGGCATTGGCCCCTGTTGTCAAAAGGTACATCGACGAGGAGACCGCCACATGAAGGTCACCACGACCGAGGCATGGGTCGAATCATTCGAACTTACGCGTCCCTACACGATTGCCTTCAAGACGTTCGATTCAGTCCAGAACGTCATGGTGAAAATCCAGGGCGAGCGCGGCCGGGTCGGCTTGGGAGCGGCAGCGCCGATCCCTGAGGTGACAGGCGAAACGCTCGAGGCATGCCAAGGCTATCTGGTGGACGGTCAGCTTGACTGGCTGATCGGCAAAGAGGTGCGTGAGCTTCCGGCGCTGTGCCGTGAGAACCACCGGCGCACGGCTGCAATACCGGCGGCCGGTGCGGCGGTGGACATGGCGCTCTACGATTTGCTCGCACAGGAGCTGGAGGTGCCGCTTGTCGAGATGCTGGGCCGCGCGCACCAGTCACTCCCGACATCGATCACTATCGGCATCAAGTCAGTCTCGGAGACTGTGGCGGAGGCTCAGGAGTATCTGGGACGCGGGTTCAGGATCCTCAAGGTCAAGCTGGGCCGGTCCCTGCAGGAGGACCTGGAGCGACTGCGCGCCTTGCGGAATCGATTCGGGAAGGAAGTGGGCATTCGCGTTGACGTCAATCAAGGTTACTCCCGGCGACAGCTGTACGAGTTCTTGTCCGGCACGCGGGACCTCGGCATCGAGCTTCTCGAACAGCCGCTGCCTGCGAACGACGTCGACGGCATGAGGAAAGTGGCCGAGGACGTCAGACAAAGGCTGGCCGCGGATGAGAGTCTCCTTACCGACCACGATGCCCTGGCTCTTGTATCGCCTCCAAGAGCCTGTGGGATCTTCAACATCAAACTGATGAAGTGCGGCGGCATCCATACGGCTCTGCGTATCGCGACCGTCGCCGAGTTAGCTGGTGTCGAGCTGATGTGGGGTTGTATGGACGAGAGCCGGATCAGCATTACCGCCGCCCTCCATGCGGCGTTGGCCTGCCCGGCCACACGTTATCTGGATCTTGACGGAAGTTTCGATCTCGGGCGTGACATCGTCGAGGGCGGCTTTATCCTGGAGAATGGGCTCCTTCGCACCGCGGAGAAACCGGGCCTGGGCGTTCAACTGCTTGAATGAGGGTTCTCCGCTGTAGGTCCGGTCCGCAAATCCGGCCTACAGCCGTGAGCATTTTGCCATGAAACGCTGGGCTTACAAGTCGTGGTTGCGTAGGTGCTCTTGTCTAGCCGCAACGGTTGGAACATACCTGTTGGCGGCCGTAGCGGTCTCCCTGTTTGCACAGGTCTTGCTCGATCTTGCATGCCGCGCCATATCCCCAAGCCGCATCCCGTTTGTCGAGAGCACGGGGACCTTGCTTTGTTTTCTCCTGGGCATCTACGTCGCGTACCGGGTTGCCCGGTTGGTTTATGGGGTGTGCGCGCAACCCGGCGTCGGGGACGAAACACAATATTGTGGCGAGTGTGGGTACAACCTTACTGGCAACGTCTCGGGTCGTTGTCCAGAGTGTGGGATGGACGACATCCGGCACATACTCTGGCACTTCGAGCGGCGAGAAAGAGCCCTTCGCCTCAAGGTTGCCTTGATGATTGTCTTCGGCGTGCCTCTATCGTTTCTCGGTCCTCTGGCACTCTCGACGATGTTCTGGTTAGCCATGAAGTATGCAAACCGCTTCACGGATGCAGTGCCGAGTGTGCCTTGGACAATGATGTTTGTGATTCTCACGGCAGTTACGGTTCCGCTACTCTATCGATTGGAGAGGCGTACACTGGGCGATTACATGGCGTGGGCCTCGGGCGACGCAACTCCCGACGGACCTCGAGGCTTTGTTTTTATGCCGAGTCCGGCCGCAGAGATAGGGGCCATCGCGGCAACGGCCGGTAACGCGCGCCTGGTGTCGTCCCTGTTCGTCGATTTCTTCCTGCAAGGCCCGCGACTGGTCATCGGCGGGTTGGCCCAGTGTAAGGTTGCTCATCGCGTCCAGTTAGCTGAGCTTAGCAAAGGCGCTGAGATCATTGCAAAGCTGCTGCGTCGGGATACTGGGTTAGAGACGAAAGGCCTGCTCTGTCCGGAGGCGGGCCTTGACGATCTGATGCCGACGCTTGCCTATCTCACCTTCTACCGGTGGATAGGTGTCGCTGAGGATTGGCAACGTGTGTGGATACACTCGGAAGAACGCCGTGTGCTCGGAGGAGCGAGCAACGATTGAGGATCCTATCCGCGAGTGTGATACTGATAGGGGAGAGCAGTAGACGGAGTTCGGGGTCGCAGACACGACGGGAGCGAGGAACATGACAAGGTGGCGGTTCGGCGTCCGGCGGGTTCGCTTCCCTGTTGCACGTCGTGCCGTATAGCGGTATTCGATGATCAACCTGCATCGATCTGCCCGATGCGCCTAGTGGAGTGGCTGTGCAATGAAGAAGCTCAAAGTGAGCCTCAACATGATCACGGGACTGATGGAGATGCGGGGTTCCGAGGACGCATACTATCTGGATCTGGAGACGGGGGAGACCGTGGTCATCCCCTCTGACCTCGTCTATCATGATTTCGACAAGGAGGACGACTCGTCGCTCCCCGACTGGGAGAAGGACCTGGTTCCGATTGCGAAGGAGATTGATGCCGGGAGTGAACGCTACCAACCCATCCCGGAGAGCGACTCCCGCGATGCCTACGACGACATGGTCCGCTTTGTGGAAACAGTGACCGACGAGAACCTTCGCGAAAAACTGTATATTGCACTTGACGGCCAAGGCGCGTTTCGGCGATTCAAGAACGTGATCCACAACCACCCCGCCGAAGCGGACCGCTGGTACACATACCAAGACGAGGCCATCACCCGGCAGGCACGCGAGTGGCTGGAGGAGATCGGGATCGAGCCGATCGAGAGCACGGATTGACGGTCGAGCACGACCCGCGATCTGCTTCGACTCCTACTCGTAAACCGCCTTCCAGCTCGGGCGCCCGTCGGGGTCGATCGGCTCCAGATCCACCACACGCCGGATGCTCCGACCGGGGCTGTTCATGTCAAACGTCTCGTCGAAGAGGAACCGTTTGATCAGCCGTTGGGTGCGCTCGTCGTTGAGAATGAAGGCGTGCTTGTGTTCCTTGTACATCCAATCGTTGGTCACCATCAACGTTTGCACGCCCTTGGGCTCGCGGCAGTAGTGACAGGAACTGACGTGTGGAACGGCCCCATCACCGTCTTTGGTCTTGTGTGCCCCCCGCAGATCATAGTAATTGCCGGGCTCGCCCTGCATGCGCCGAACTACCTCGATCGACTGAAGGGTCTTGTACCCGGTTCGGGCGATGACGAGAATCCGGCGTCTCTCTCCTGCGTCGAGCGCCGCAAGGTCGACGATCTGGCTGTTGGCGGTCTCACCCGCTAGGGCCAGCACCTTCTTGAATTTGGCGGCCAGGCGGCTCTTGTCGGTCGTGACACCGGTGGTCCGGGTGATGTTCTTCTGCCAGTGATCCGGGTTGAAGAATCGCACCTCCCGATCGGCGCCCGTCGTGAACCGGCCCGCCTCTTCGTACGACGGCAGCAGCTCGAGTGCGCCTGGAAACGTCCGAGTGATCTTCCTCGTCTTTTCCTTGGTTCCGTGGAACAATCCCTCACCGGCCAAGACGACGCTCACAATGTCGAGCGAACCGAGGAACGGTGGCACGGTGAAGACGATCCGGTTGATTCGGCCGAAACCGCAGCGGTGTATGTAATTGCGCAGGATGAAGTTCCCCAGGCTGTGCGTAACGAAATCGAACTTCCTTATCGTGCTCATCTCGACCGATGCGCGTGACTTCGCAGTGAGGTATTCAACGAATTCCTCGAGCCGAGCACCGTTCTCGACAGCGGACATGCGCCAGTCGTAGTTGAAGATGAAAACCGGTGTCTTGCGTCGAAGGTAGCTGACGACCTCTCCATATGCCAGCCACTCGACCTCTCCCGCCTCGATGATCGAGGTGGGCTCCTCCTCGTAGAAGCGCCCGCTCTCTTGCCTGGTGAGTTCGAGTTGCTCGATGGACTCGAACTCCTTCTGCACTCCCGACCAGACGGTATCAAACGATACACGGTTCGTATCGACAAGTTTGGTCCCGGTGATGCCGGGGATGAAAATTAGTGCTTGTGACGACATGGATGACCTCCGCCTTAAAGTGTCCCGCTCTCAGTTACTCCGGAATCGTTGATAGGGAACAGTTCATTCCGGACGATGTGTGCGGAATGTATCTCCACGATCGCGCCGGGTCAAGATGGACGGGATGGTGAGACTGGGCCCGGTGCTACCGAAGCCGGGAAAAGGGTCTACGATCCAGTTGCCGGTTTGGCAGGATCGGCCGCACACAGCAGGATGTACCTGCGGTAGTACGCAATGCCGAGGCAAGTCAGCGGGATGGCCAACAGCAACCCCAACGGGCCGAGCAGCTTCCCCCAAATAAATATGCCGAGCAGGATCGACACGGGACGGAGACCCGTGGCCTTTCCCATGATGCTCGGAACGAGAAGCGTGTCTTGTATGAGCTGAACCACGGCGAAAACGAGCAGGGTCAACAGCACGGACGCCAGGAAGCTCGAATCGCCGTCGATCGAGCGTAGGGATGCCAATGCCATTGCCGGGACCAGCCCTGCGGTCTGAAGATAGGGGACCATGTTGAGCAGCCCGACGAACAAACCGAATGGGACGGCCATGGGAAGGCCGATTAGCGAAAACCCGATGGCGAGCAGAATCCCCACCGAGAGCGCGACGACGGCCTGCCCTCGAAAGTACCTGCGAAGGACGGTCATGAATTGGGCGAGGAACTCCACGATGGGCTCGCGATAATGTGGTGGAAGAAACGTCTTCCAGGTGCGAGCATACTCCGGGTAGTCGAGCAGGAGAAAGACGAGATAAAGCAGAACCACGATCACCCCGGTCAGCCCCAGGATCAAGTTCACGACAAACGAGGCGACCGTCCACCCTCCCACGACGACGCGTTTGGCCGCGTCGACCAGGAGTTCGCTGAACTCTTCCGTTTGCGTGTATACGATGATCCGGTCAAGGAGATCGCCGACGTAAGTTCCGGTGATCCGGGAACGGAACCTCGCAAACCGCTCGGAGCGCGATAGTGAAGCTGCATCGGCCCGATACTCGGACCAGGCATCCTTCAGCTCTCCCCATCCGGCTGCACTTTTGGCTGCCGGGTTCTGTTCAAGCTCTTCGGCAACGGATGATTCAGCAGGTTTCTCAAAAGGCTGCTCAGAAGCCGGCATCGTCGCCGTCATGTCTCCTCGCAGCTTATGAAGGGTGTCCCCGGCGTCGCGCACCTGTCCGAGGATCATGGGCACGACCACGATAACGAGGATTATGCCCACCAGGCCCAAACCCAGAATCGTTGCCGCCACCGCAAGCCCCCTCCGGTTCGTCTTCCTTTCCAGGAACGTTACCAGCGGGTTGAGCAGGTAGGCCAGAACGACGGCCGCGGCAAACGGCAGGAGCACGTCGGACAGGTAGCGCAGCAATAACAGCACGGCGACAACCGTGACGGCGCTGAGCACCACCCGCACCACTCGGTCGAGCGTATAGCGGGTATCATCGTTGTTCATGGCGGTCCTCCCAGGATATTGGAACCGCACGCGCCCGAACTGGCAACTCGCCCAGGAACTTGCCTCCGGGGCCTGCCCCAGGGAGGATCGTAGATTGCAAGGGAGTATTCCACGATACCACTTGCTCAACTATAATGCGTGGCTCGGACGATACGCAGGAGGCGGGTCTTGTCCAGCTCGGCGGTCGTTCAAGAGCTTCGCGAGCGGGAGGAGTGAAGCATCACCTGATCGGACGCGTCAGCAGGGACTTAGACGGTGCCGGATTTCGCACTGACATCGCCTACGCGACCATGTATCGATCGCAGGAACGGAAATAGTGGATCTGAGCCTCATTCGGAATTTCAGCATCGTGGCCCACATCGACCACGGGAAGAGCACGCTCGCGGATCGGATTCTCGAGCGCACCGGGGCCATTTCGCAACGGGAGATGCGCGAACAGTACCTGGACGACATGGATCTCGAGCGCGAGATGGGCATCACGATCAAGGCCAACCGCGCCACCGTGCCCTACCGGCTCGCCGACAATACCTACATGCTGAACCTGATCGACACGCCGGGACACGTCGATTTCCATTACGAAGTCTCCAGGGCTCTGGCGGCCTGCGAGGGCGTTCTCGTCCTTGTCGATGCAACACAAGGTGTCCAGGCCCAGACGGTGGCCAACGCCCATCTCGCTATCGAGGCCGACCTCGAGATTATCCTCGTGATCAACAAGATCGATCTGCTGGCTGCCCATCCGGAGGACGTCGCGCTCGAGGCGGAGCAGATTCTCGGGCTCGATGCCGCGGAGGCGATATTCACGAGCGCCAAAACGGGGGCGGGCATCGAAGAGTTGCTACAAGCGATTGCCGAGCGCATTCCGGCACCCTCGGGCGACCCCGATGGCCGGCTGCGAGCCCTCATTTACGACGCCAAGCCAGATCTGCACCGCGGGGTAGTTGCCCATACCCGCGTCTTCGACGGTACATTCAAGCGCGGGGACCAGGTCGACCTCGTAGCGGCCGGGCGCAAGTATCAGATCACCGAAGTCGGGAAATTCACACCCAAGCCCCAGCCCGTCGATTCGCTCGGTGCGGGCGAGGTGGGTTTCTTTTTCGCCGGGATCAAGACGCTGGCCGACGTGAGCATCGGCGACACGGTCACGTCCTCGGCCAGACCTACCGACAACCCGCTTCCGGGGTACGAGTCACCGCAGCAGATGGTGTTTTGTGACTTCTATCCCGGCGTCGGCTGCACTACCGCCCGGCTCAGGGAGGCGATGGAGAAGCTCTGGCTCAACGACAGCTCCTTCACGTACCAGACGGTGAGTTCCGACGCCCTCGGGATCGGATTTCGCTGCGGCTTCCTGGGTTTGCTGCACATGAAGATCATCCAGGAGCGCCTCGAACGGGAGAACGACATAGCCGTCGTCCAGACTGCGCCGACGGTCACCTACGAGGTTCTCCTCACGGATGGAACGGAGCGGCGGATCGAATCACCAAGCGAACTGCCCGATATGGCCTCCGTACAGGAGATCCGTGAGCCAATCGTCGACGTCCAGATGATAATCCCGGCCGACAGCGTCGGACCGGCGATGCAGCTCAGCATGGAGCGACGCGGCAAGCACGTAAAAACCGAGTATTTGGCGCCGACGCGGGTGATGCTGTGCTACAGAATGCCCCTTTGCGAAATCATCTACGACTTCTACGACAAGCTCAAAACCTGTACGCGGGGATACGGGACGGCGGATTATGAGTTGGCCGGCTTTCAGGCCCAGGATATGGTCAGAATGGATATCCTGGTAAACGGGGTTCAGGTCGACGCGCTTTCGGTGATCGTGCACCGCGACAAGGCCACGGCCCGCGGGCGGAGGCTGATCACACGATTGAGGAAGGAAATCGCCAGGCACATGTTCGAGATTCCGCTCCAGGCGGCCGTCGGGGCGAAGATTATCGCGAGAGAGACGATTCGCCCTTACCGCAAGGACGTGACGGCCAAATGCTACGGTGGCGACGTGACTCGAAAACGGAAGCTTCTCGAGAAACAGAAAGAAGGAAAGAGGCGGATGAAGACCGTCGGAAACGTCTCGATTCCTCAGGAGGCGTTCATGTCTGTCCTGAACCCGGATGATTGACGCACTGCCACCTCTGATTCGTCGAGGCTCGGGCTTGGCGGCCCTTTGACTCGTGGAAGGCGAAGGGGGCGGCTGAGTCAACGTGTCAGGAGCGACCTGCCCCGGGTTTTGGCTTCCGCCGATTCGATCACGGACCAGCAGGCATGAGATCGTAGGCACAG
>JAUXGE010000018.1 GCA_030622435.1 Planctomycetota bacterium | reverse complement strand
GCGATGTAGTACATCACAGGCACACCGGCCGCCTGGGCGCGACCGGCCAGGGGCAGATGAAGGGTGGGTGAGTCGATCAGAACAGCGGCATCGAACGGATAACGCCGAAGGTGCCGGTCGGCCGTTCGCAGCATGGCGATACCACGTCCAGCTGCTCGCAGTACGCCGAGCAACATGGCTGAGTGACGACTCATGTCGTAGATGGATTCGCAGCCGGCCGCTACCATTTGCGGACCGGCGACGCCGACGAATCGTGCGGACGGGCACGCGGCGAGGGTGGCATGGATCAAAGACGCACCGTGGCGATCGGCGCTCTGCTCGGCCGCGCTAATGAAAATGAGCGGGTCTCTGCCCGCGCGGGGATTCGGCGAAGGAATTTCGGATTGGGGATTGCGGATTGCGGACGGGTCTCCGGCCGCGCGGGGATTCGGCTCATCGGCTCTGGGGCGGTGCGGTTGTGTTGGTTCCGTCACAACAGGATCCTCATACTGCCGGGCTCGGGTATCTAGGAAGCCGCCGGGGCCAGGATCTTACGGATCGAGGGAAACGCTAAGCGGCGCCGTCGCATGGGTCAACTGATCGCTCTACCGAGAATACGCTCAACGTACCGAATGGAAGATCCCGTAAAAAAGGACCTATTGCAGTTGCAATGGAATTTGCGTGCCCTGTTAGCTTGCTGGGGCGGCTTCTGTGTCGTAGCAGGAGATATGTCCGTTGGAGCAGGAGTCTCTGGATTCCGGGTGAATTGGCAGGGGGGTTTTTGGGGCGGGCGACTGTCGATGTGACGAGTCGTCGCTGGTGGGGCGGGCTCTGGATGCGGCGGCGGCGGCGACGGGGGCAGATTCGTGTTTCTGAGGTTCGTTCGGAAACTGCGACAGTTTCGCTTGATCCCCGTTGTCTATGTGGTAGAATCAGGGATTCTGGTCGTACGTATGGTGGTTTCGCTCTGCTTTAGATTTGGAGGTGTTGGTTGGCTTCGGAGTTGGTTCGTCAACTGGTTGACTCAGGCGTTCACTTCGGGCACCGCGCAAGTCGGTGGAACCCGAAGATGGCTGCCTATATTTTTGGCAAGCGTAGTTCGATCCACATCATTGACATTCGTGAGACTGTCAAGGGTCTTTTGCGCGCGAAGAAGTTCATCACGCGGGTTGTGGCCGGTGGGGAGGATGTTCTGTTCGTCGGCACGAAGCGTCAAGCTCGCCATTACATTCGGGAGTACTCCACGCGCGTGAATATGCCGTATGTTTGCGAACGTTGGCTTGGCGGCACGCTGACGAACTTCCGTACGATCCGAGCGCGGCTGAGTCGTCTCGACGAGCTCGAGGCGGCTGAAGCGGATGGAACCTCGCTGGAATACAGCAAGAAGATGATCGCCTCGCGGTCGCGCGAGTTGCGCAAGATTCGGCGCAACCTTGACGGCATTCGCAAGATGGAAAAACTTCCAGGTGGGCTGATCGTCATCGACGTTCACCGTGAACACAATGCTGTGCGCGAAGCGAAGAGGCTCGGGATTCCGACGGTGTGCCTGATCGACACGGATTCGGATCCGGACTTCGCCGATCTTCCGATTCCCGGCAACGACGACGCAATGCGTGCGATCGAAACGATCCTTTCGCATCTCTCGGAGGCTGTGGACGAAGGTTTGAGGGGGCGAGTTTCCGCCGAGGCTGAGCGCGGAAGAGAGGCGCAGGAACGGCGACGTGCATCGAGCCGCCCCGCGTCCGGTCGGGCGAGAGAAGACTCCGGTTCGGACGAGAAGCCTGGTGTCCCGGAGATTGCGCCCGGTGGTGATGGTTCGATTCCCCAGGGTGAGAAGCGGAAACCCGAGATCGAATCGGCGATGGAGTCCGGACCTCCGGCGGCACAGACGGGTGCTGGCGGCGAGGCGCAGTCCGGTCTGACACCCGCAACTACGGCAGATGGTGAGTCGTCGTCTTAGTGTTTTGGTTGGCGGTGTCGAGTGTCATGCCTGATTGAATGTGCAGGTATGCCCATCGCCACCTGCGACCCGCCCGCGGAATGACCGGAACGGTTCTCTAACCTGCCGGATTCTCGATACGGCTTACATGGGATGACATAGGGCGCTGCGGGCAACCCGCCGCACGGGATGGTACTATCGGGGCTCACCGCCACGAGAAGAATAGGGAAGGTATCGTAGTATGGCAGCAGTGACGGCTCAGATGGTCAAGGAGTTGCGCGAGCGGACCGATCTCCCGATGATGGAGTGCAAGCAGGCACTGACCGAGTGCAACTGCGACGCGGCAGCGGCTCTGGAGTGGCTTCGCAAGAAACACAAGGGCAAGATGACCGAGCGCGCCGGCCGCGCCACGGGCGAAGGCCGCATCGGAATCCATGTCAACGAGGATGGGAAGGTCGGCGCGATAATAGAGCTTCTATGCGAGACTGCGTCCGTCGGACAAAACGAATTGTTCATCAACCTCGCCAAAACTATTGCGAAGAAGGTGGCTGACGGGACCACACCCGAACCCGAACCCGAACAGATCTTGAAGGACCCGGAAGTGGACACTGTGTTCACCGAGACGTTCGGGAAGCTCCGCGAAGCGATGAATCTCAAGGCGTGCAAGCGGGTCGAGGGTGCTTTCCTTTCTTCCTACGTTCATCACGATGGGAAGAGCGGCGTCTTGCTGTCGTTGAGTTCGGACCCCGAGTCCGAGCTGAACGTCGGTGCCGACCTTTGCATGCATGCGCTTTTTACACAGCCTCTGGCCATCGATCGGTCCGGCGTTTCGGCGGAGCGGGTCGAGAAGGTCCGCGTCGATGCCATCGAGATCGCCAAGGCCGAAGGCAAGCCGGAGAACATCGTGGTGAAGATCGCCGATGGCAAGGTCAACGCATTCTTCGGTGAACGCGTCTTGATGGAGCAGCTCCACGTCAAGACTGACGATTACGGCAAGACCAAGGTCGGTGACATACTGAAGAAGGCAGGCGTCGACGCGGTGACCAGCCTGACCATTATGAAGGTAGGCTCCTAGGTATCCGGCGAATCCCAGCCCCACCGGCTCAGGTGTCATAACCGCAGCCGGCGCGTGGGCGGAAACGGTCCTTTCCAGCGAGCGCTCTCATGGCGGAACCGAAATACGGGCGTGTGTTGCTCAAAATCAGCGGTGAGGGGCTTTGCAAGATCGGGCAAGGCGGCATCGATGGCGAGGAGGTGCGAAAGCTCGCCGAAGAGATCAAACTCGTTTTCGAGCTTGGTACTCAGGTCGGGGTCGTTGTCGGCGGGGGTAACATCGTCCGCGGAAGCGTGATCTCCAAGGACTCTCCCATCGAGGAAACCACCGGGCACTACATGGGCATGTTGGCCACAGTGGTCAACGCCCTGGCAGTTCAGGACACGCTCGAATCTCTAGGCGTTCCGACACGCGTACAGAGTGCGCTGACAATCGAGGCCGTCTGCGAGCGATTCATCCGACGCCGGGCCATTCGCCACCTCGAGAAGGGGCGGGTCGTCATCTTCGCCGGTGGGACGGGAAACCCCTTTGTTACCACGGACACTGGGGCCGCTCTTCGAGCCGCGGAAATCCGTGCCGACGTTCTGCTCAAGGCCACGAAGGTCGACGGTGTCTACACCGCCGACCCGATGACGGATCCTTCGGCGACTCGCATAGAACGGCTGACGTACAACGAGGTGATCGATCGACGACTAGGCGTTATGGATCTCAGTGCCGTCGACCTCTGCCAGCGAAGTCGCGTGAGCATCATCGTGCTCGATCTGAAGAAACCGGGCAACATTCGGGCGGTGGTTCAGGGGGAGAGCGTCGGGACACTGATCAACGGCGGGGAGTAGCCCTCCAATTGGCGTGTTTCGGGCCGGTGCTTTCCTTCGCTGAGGCTCGATAGATTCGACAACTAGTAAGCGAGAGGAAGGTGCTATGCCGGCAGCTGCGATCGAGAAGGACGCCTCCACCATGATGGCCAAGGCCGTTGAATTCCTAAAGCTGGAGTTCCGCGGTGTGCGCACCGGGCGCGCACATCCGGGCTTGATCGAGCACATCAAGATCGATGTGACTACATACGGCAGCACGATGGAGCTGCGCGAACTCGCGACGATTTCCGTGCCCGATCCCAGCACTCTGCTGATTAAACCCTTTGACCCTGGTACTCTGAAGGATATCGAGAAGTCGCTTCAAAAGGCCGATCTCGGAATTGCGCCTCAGAGCGACGGGAAGGCGATCCGCCTTCCGATTCCGCCTCTCTCGGGGGAGCGGCGTCAGCAACTGGTTCAGCAGCTCAAGAAGATGACCGAAGCGCAGAAGACCGCCGTACGCAACGCACGGCGCGACGCGAACAAGGCCGCCGACGCGGCCGAGAAAGCCAAGTCCCTCAGTGAAGACGAGAGCGAGGACGCCAAGAATCGAGTCCAGAAGCTCACCAAGAAACACGAAGACGAGATCGACTCCATTCTCAAGGCCAAGATCAAAGAGATCGAGGAGGTCTAACACTCCGTCACAGAGGGTCGGATGGATGTGCTGAAGAAGTCACAGTGCTTCGGAGTGAGGTTCTCGAAGCACCTTTGGCGGCAACCGGTTCATCCACGCTTTGCGCAAGGGTTTTGTCTACGCCGAGAGATCGACCGCTCCGCCGCGTGATGACGAAGCACTGTCGTTGGTGCCGGCATTGTAGCTATCCGAGCTGTAGAGAGAGATTGAGGTGGTCGTCTGCTCGAAGGTGATCAAGGTTGACGAGGAGTATGATCCGCCGGTCCCCGCGGCTCCGTTCGCTCCGGACCCGAGCCCCTCGATCGCATTTTGGCCCATCGCCTTGCTGCCTTCAGAGTTGTGAAGCAGCGCCAGTAAGATCATCAACGCTACGAGCATCTGAATCATCTTGTCGTTTTGGAGGTCTCCACCTACATCACGCATGAGCTCGGCAACGGTGGACAGGAGTTGCGAGAGGCCCGCCGTGTCGGCCGACCCGCCGGATTCGTTGAGCGTCGGTGCGGTGAAACGCGCGTCAGTTCCAACGTTGCCTGTGACCGGAGTCCGGGTCTGTGTGGAAACGGCGTTCGATCCACTCAGGCCGGAACTCAGTGATGAGATCGCGCCCAACATCGATTCTTCCCTCCTCCTCCTTCCACAGACCGACCACGCCGCGCGTACACTTACGCCGTAGGTCTTCATTGGCAAGGCAACGTCCGGCACCTTGTCCAGGTGCCCGTAGTTAGCTAAATGGTTGATATGCAATAGGTTATGAGCGGTTCTCTGTTCGACAGGTGGTAGCGGTTGTGCAGGCGCGTTGGCCGCGGGAAACACGTTTGTTGCCCCAGGACCGCGCCGCGAGCACATCCATATCAGACGCGAACGTCCGGATCACAACCTCATGGATGGGCTTAAGGCGCGACGACCTGCAGACCGGTCTTCTCCTCTCCCCGTCGAGCGGAGGAGGAACGCCACCGGAGAGCCCGCCTGAGAGGCGGTATTCTCGGTGATGGGACGTCCTGTGAAGGTCTATTCGGATCAACGTGACCTTGGTGAAGTGGAGGCAGGCTCTTAGCCGGTCTCGAGACAGGAGAGCACCGTATGGTGTGCCGCTTTGTCTCCCAATCGGGGCGGACTCGATAGTGTCGATTCACGTTCATGAGAGGTTCGGTTGACAGGCCCGCCTTGCTGATTAACATGTGGACCCGTCAAGGTCACGTGCGCGATGGGAGGTTGGTGGATCCGAACGACGCGCCGTGGTGGGTACAATCGCCCGAGTACCTGGATACGAGTGGGAGAGCCGTAGGCTTCCCGCGAGAGCAAGCGTTGACTGCCATAGGGGCGTATCCACGGCTGTTGTATGGAGTGTCTGAGGACTCCATGAATGCTTCCCTGCCGGAACTGACCATGGCCGCCCATCGCGTCACCACCACCGCACCCGCAAAAATCAACCTCACTTTGGACGTGTTGGGGCGTCGAGATGACGGCTTCCACGATTTGCGATCTCTGGTCATCGGCGTTGATCTGAGCGACCGTGTGTCATGTCGGGACTGCGACAAGCCGGGCATCGATCTGACTTGCAGCGACCATTCTCTGGTCGGACCGGAGAATCTGGTATTCCGTGCCGTTCAGGTTTTCACACAACATGTTGGGCGGGCTCCGGCTGTCAGAATCGAACTTGAAAAGAATATCCCGATCGGCGCCGGGATGGGCGGGGGCAGCAGTGACGCGGCTGCGATGTTGAGGCTGTGCAACGAACTCTGGTGTGCCGGTCTGGACGACGCTGCACTGGCGAACCTCGGGTCCGATCTAGGATCGGATGTTCCGCTGTTCTTCTCGCTGCCTTCGGCGGTAATCACGGGTCGCGGCGAGCGGGTGGAGCCGGTGGCGTTGCGGTGGTCCGGGTGGGTGTTGCTCGTTTACTGTGGTGTGGCAGTACCGACGACGGATGTATACCAGGCATGGCGAGCGGCGGATTCCGCGGATCTTCCTTGTGGGACGGATGGAGCTATCTCGGAGGCGACATCGGCCAAGACGCTGACGGAGCTTTTGTCAAACCATCTCGAGCCGGCGGTTTTTCGGGTTGCGCCGACGGTGGCCGGTGTAAGCGACAGACTTGATCGGGCGGGCGTCGGTCCGATGCGTGTAACAGGAGCAGGATCAACACTGTATCAATTGTTCGACGAAAAAGAGGCTGCGTGCCGCGCGGCAAGGCAAGTCGAGGATCTGCGCATGAGTGTCACTGCCTCGGTTGTCGCGGCGCCTGTTGGATCAGCCTCGGTGCTCAGCGAGGAGTTTTGAATGGAAATTACTGAGGTACGTGTCAGACTTGTGAAGGACACCAACGATCGACTCAAGGCCGTGTGCAGTGTGACGCTGGACGGCGAGTTCGTGGTGCGGGATGTCAAGGTTGTCGAGGGGACGAATGGATTGTTTGTGGCGATGCCGTCGCGGAAGCTCTCTGCCCCATGTTCCAAGTGCCGCACGCAGAACCACCTGCGCGCGAAACACTGCAACGAATGCGGCACGAGGCTGCCGGCAGCACGAGTACCGTCGACGGATGACGGGCGCGAGAAAGCACATCGAGACATAGCCCATCCTATCACCGCGGCGTTCCGTCAAACGCTTCAGGGAAGTGTGCTCGAGGCCTTTCAGGAAGCCTTGGAGGAGGAAGGGGAGGAGTTTACGGAGGACAGTCCGAGGAATGCTGACGAGCGGATGGAAAATGAAGTCAAAGCCGACAGCGAAGCCGACAGCGAAGCCGACAGCGAAGCCGACAGTGAAGCCGACAGCGAAGCCGACAGCGAAGCCGACAGCGAAGCCGACAGTGACTACAACACTCTGATCGCCACTCTCAAGGGTGGGCGCGATGAAACACGAGGCGGTAAGGAAGAGGTGCGTGAACCCGATCGGGGTGGCCGCGGACGACGGCGCGGTGGACGCAGGCCGCAACGACAACGCGCTGATGATTCCGAACGTCCTGCTGAACCCGCGGCGGATCGAAAGAGAGACGAGGCTCCGAAAGTGGAACCTGGTGTGGTCGGGTCGAGGGACTCGGACACATTCGGTGTTTTCGCGGATGTCGAGCCCCGAGACGATGAGGACAAGAAGGATAGGGACGGCGGTGAGGCTGCGGATGAGAAAGAAGCGGTTGTCTCGTCCGTGACCCGCGATGATTCCGACCGTCATGACAAGGCCGACGCGACCGAAACATCAGAGGAAAAACCCCAGCCCGAGGATGCGGACGATGATGACTTGGGTTTTGGAGAGGGTATCCTCTAAAGCTTCGTCAAAGCTGATTCGACGGGTTGTTCGTTGATGGGTGACGTGGGCGTGGGCGGCCAATCTCTTCGGAGGTAGGGCATGCGACGATTCGCGTCCCCCACGGCTAAAGCCATGGGCCACCCGCCGACTACGCCCAAGCGCAGCGCGGGCATGATATGTAGCGGCCGACTGCCGTGTCTACCGTCGAGGTTGAGCGCGGTCGAGGTCGGGCTTCACCGTCAAAACGCGGTGCCGTGGGTGCCATGGCCAAGACCCGGCGAAGCCGGGCGCGGCCATGTCCGTTGTCCTGGACAACATGCCCGCGCTTCACTTGGGCATGGCACGTGGCACCGGCGATTGGGAACGGCACCCGGGGCGGCTCGAATCTGACGACCGCGCGGGCTGGTACGCTGATCAATAATGTAGCGTCGTCCCTTGTGGGCGACGAAAATGCCCGAATGACGCCACCCACAAGGGGGGGCGCTACACTTGGGCTGATCAATAATGTAGCGTCGTCCCTTGTGGGCGACGGAAATGCCCGAATGACGCCACCCACAAGGGGTGGCGCTACACATGGGCGGCCGGAAACGACTTGTTCAACTAGGCTGCTGAAAGTCGTTTGACAGGCTGCCGGAAGCCCGCGGTTCGGTTGGCTGCGGGATTCATGACACACGGTAGCAGTGCGAGGATCGTAAACGGAAGGATCGAATGACAACGCAAGCGGACACGATGGAGAAGATCGTCGCCCTGTGCCGGCGGCGCGGTTTCATCTTCGGCAGCAGCGAGATCTACGGCGGCATCGGCGGCTTCTGGGACTACGGCCCGCTCGGCACCGAGCTGAAGCGCAACATCAAAGAGGCTTGGTGGTTCGATATGGTCCGCAATCCGCCCGTTGGACCAGGCGGTGTCGAGTTCCAGATGGTCGGCGTGGACTGCTCGATCATCATGAACCCCAAGGTGTGGGAAGCGTCGGGCCACGTGGGCGGGTTCAGCGATCCGATGGTGGATTGCAGACACTGCAAGGGGCGGTTCCGAGCTGATCAACTGGACGAGACACCGTGCCCGATGAAGCCGAGCAAAATGGTCGGGCAATCCGACAAGTGCGAGCTAACCGAGCCCCGTGCTTTCAACTTGATGTTCCAGACGTATGTGGGAGCTCTGCAGGACGAGACCAGCATCGCCTACCTCCGGCCTGAAACCGCCCAGGGCATCTTCGTGAACTTCAAGAACGTGCTGGACACTTCGCGGGTGAAGCTCCCGTTCGGGATTGCCCAGATGGGTAAGAGCTTTCGGAACGAGATCAACCCGCGGAACTACACTTTCCGGTCGCGCGAGTTCGAGCAGTATGAGATCGAGTTCTTCTGCCATCCGTCCGAGGCGGACATGTGGTACGAGTTCTGGCGCGACGTGCGGCATCGGTGGTACACTGACCTGGGCCTCGAGAGCGAGAAGCTCCGGCTGCGCGAGCACGTAGGTGACGAGCTGGCCCACTACGCCAAGAGCTGCGCCGACGTCGAGTACGATTTCCCCTTCGGGCTCAGTGAGCTCGAGGGTATAGCGAACCGGACCGACTTCGACCTCAAGGCCCACATCGACAAGAGCGGCAAGGACCTGTCCTACTTCGACGATCAGCGCAAGGAGCGGTACGTGCCGTACGTGATCGAGCCGTCGGGCGGTATCGATCGCAGCGTTCTGGCGTTCATCACCGAGGCATACAGTTTCGACGAGAGCCGGGCGAGCCCGCAATTCATGAAGTTCCATCCACGGCTCGCGCCGATCAAGGCGGCCGTGTTCCCGCTGGTGGCCAAGGACGGAATGCCCGATATCGCCGAGCCGATGTACCGCGAGATCAAGAAGCGGTTCGCGTGTCAATACGACCCGAAGCAGTCGATCGGGAAGCGTTACGCGCGGATGGATGAGGCCGGTACACCGTTCTGCTTCACGATCGACGGCCAGACGAAAGAGGATGGCACGGTCACGGTGCGCGATCGCGATGACGCGAGCCAGATACGGATCGACAAGTCCCGCTGCGTCGAGTATCTGCAAGACAAGCTGGGACTGTAGCGGCCGCCCCCCGTGTCGGCGGGTGGCATGGCTGATCTCCGGGTGCCATGCCCAAGCGCAGCGCGGGCATGTTGTCCCACACAATGGATAGGTCGGCGAACATGGCCGCGCCTGGCTTCGCCAGGTCTTGGCCATGGCACCCGCGGCGCCGGATCTTGGTGATGGCACGTGTGAAGACAGGCAGAACGACGCATCGTATGAAGCCGGTCGAGATACAGATGCGCCGGAGATCGGGGGACGTCGGTGGTCTGCGAGCCGACACCACGCCGTTCGACTGGCGCAGCTTCCTCCCCATTCTCATCGTGCTGGCCGGGATCGCGGCCTACCATAGCAGTTTCTCGGGTGTTTTCGTTCTCGACGATGAGGCTCATATAGCGAACAATCCGCGCATCCGGACGGTCCTGCCGTTGTCGGAGACGCTCTCCGGTCATCGACCCGTCGTCGATCTCTCGCTGGCGATCAACTATCAGTTTGGCGGGCTGAATACATGGGGCTACCACGTCTTCAACCTGGCCGTTCACATTGTCGCGGGACTGAGCCTGCTCGGTGTCGTACGTCGCACCATCCTGCGCGGGAGCGGTGCGGATCACCACGGACGAGCGGCTCCTTGGCTCGCCCTCGTGATCGCGCTGATCTGGGTGGTGCACCCACTGCAAACGCAGAGCGTTACGTACGTGATTCAACGTGGCGAGTCCTTGATGGGGATGTTCTATCTCCTGACGCTCTACGGTGTGATTCGCGTTTTCGAGGAGGACGCGAGGGAAAGGGGGAGTCGGGGCGCCTTCTGGTGCATAACGGCCATGGTTGCCTGCACGTTGGGCATGGGAAGCAAGGGCGTCATGGTATCTGCGCCGATCATCATCTGGGTGTATGACTGGGTGTTCGTGTCGAAATCCCTCGGCGAGATGTTCCGGCGGCGCTGGTGGCTGCACATCGGGATAGCGGCCCCGTGGGCGATTCTGTTCGATTGCGGTTTGGCGCCCGGAGTGCTCAACGCGTCAAGCCGGAACGCTACGGTCGGGTTCGGGTTCCATGGGATCAGCCCGCTCGAGTATCTGGTTACGCAGTCGGGGGTCGTGGCCTGCTATCTGAGGCTCTCGTTATGGCCGAACGAACTGTGTCTGGACTATGCCTGGCCGGTCGCTCGAACTGTACGGGAGGTTCTGCTTCCGGCGATCATCATCCTGCCGCTGCTTCTCGGGACGGTCTGGGCGGTTGTGCGGAGGTCGTGGATCGGATTCGCGGGTGCATGGTTTTTCCTAATCCTGGCGCCGACAACGAGCATCATCCCGATCAAGGACCCGATGTTCGAGCACCGGATGTATTTGCCGCTGGCCGCTGTGGTCGTCGTCATCGTAATCGGTGGCTTCGGCGTCCGGGCTCGGCTGCTGGGTACTAGCCTTGCTTCGGCGAAAGTATGGCTGCAACGAACGTCGGTGGCCGTATGCGCGGGTGTTATAGTGCTCGGGACATACGGCACAGTCCGTCGGAACAGGGATTACCATGACGACCTTGTCATGTGGCAGGACGTATTGGCCAAGCGTCCGGAGAATCCGCGCGGTCATCTCGGTCTGGGTACATCTCTATTCAATCGCGATGATCCGGAGGGTGCTGAGCAGGCATTCCGTCGCGCGATCGAGCTGAAACCTCACTACGCGGATGCCCTCTACAATTTGGGTAACGCGCTGCGTATGCAAGACCGGTATGCCGAAGCCGCGGACGCCTACCGTCGCTGTTTGCGCTATAATAAGCGACATGCCAAGGCGTGGTACAACCTGGGAAACGCGTTGAAGAACCTCGAAAGATTCCAAGAGGCGATCGAGGCATACGGCAAAGCGGTCCGGGTGAAGCCGGATCATCTTTCGGCATGGATCAACCTGGGGAACACGCTGACCCAGCTAGGTCGGCTGGATGAGGCCGTCGTCGCCTACCGCAAGGCACTCGAGCTGAACCCGAAGTACGCCAACACGCGATACAACTTCGGCCGGGCGCTGCGGCAACAGGACAAGTTTGACGAAGCGCTCGAACAGTTTCGCCTGGCGTCCGAGTATGCTCCGAACGACCCACGTCCGAAACGTGCTTACGAATCCCTTCGGTCACAAATGGAACGATCGGATCCAGACTGATGTTGCCGGTCGCAGTAACGCTTCGCGGTGGGCGTTATCGCCGTCGGCGTGTGGCCCGTAGCATTTCGCGTTGGTCGTCCCGGGCCTTGAGGGTCTGGCGTTTGTCTCTGACGTTCTTGCCCTGAACGAGGCCCAGGGTGACCTTGGCGACGCCGCGTTCGTTGAAGTGAATGTCGAGGGGCACGAGGGTCAGCCCTTTTAGCTCGACGCGTTGCCTGAGCTTCTGGATCTGGTGGCGGTGGGCGAGCAGCTTTCGGCGTCGGGTGGGTTCGTGGTTGCAGGTGTGGCCGAACTTGTAGGCGGCGATGTGGGAGCCTATGAGCCAGACTTCGTTCTCGACAATCGTGGCATAGGCCTCCTCGATTGACGCCCCCCGGTCTCGAATGCTCTTGATCTCGGTCCCGTAGAGGACGATGCCGCACTCGATCTTCTCAATAACATGGAAGCGATGTAGTGCCTTACGGTTTTTGCAGGCGATATTATCGGCCGTTGTCTTCTTGGTCATAACCGAGCGCGGGTGCTAACATTGCAGGTTTTTTCGGACGGGTGCTCATACAGTCAACGATTCGGGTGGATTGTACCGAAGGGTCTATTGGCTGCAACACGAGTTGGAGGTTTCTGGTATAATAGGATGGGAAACATAGGTGTAGCTACTGTGAAAGGCGGTTTGAAGACCAGCCGGGAGTACGAGAAGCAGCTCGTCGGCCGAGTGAGGTCGGGCGACAGGGTTGCCGTGCGCGAACTGGTCGATTTGCATCAGGACAGGCATTTCGGGTTCATCTGGCGGATGGTCCGGCATCACCACGATGCGGAGGAGATTTGCCAGGATGCCTTCCTCAAGGCGTTCGCCTCGTTGGATTCGTTCTCGAGTGAGTACCGGTTCAGCACGTGGCTGTTCACGATCGCTTATCGGGTGTGCCTGAACCATCTGAGGCGCAAGCGTACAGTCGGGAGCGAGTTGGATCTATCCATCCTGCCTTCCGAGGACGGTGACACACCGGCGTCATCGCTCGAGTCGGAGGATGCAGCCCGGCTCAAGGTGCTGGTGTGGTCTGCCGTGGACAAGCTGTCTCCGCCGCAGCGTGCGGCTTTGTTGCTGTTTTATCGGCATGAGCTGAGTTGCCACGAGATTTCGCGTATTCTGCAGCTTCCGGTTGCGACGGTGAAGAGCCACCTGCATCGGGCGCGGAATCGCCTGCGCGAGATGCTGGAGCCGGTAGCCGATCAGGATTTGCAGGAATTCCGCAATCGGGCCGGGCTGGCGGGGTAGAAGGAGTAGGATGGAGTCGACCGAGGATTGGTCTTTATGATCGAGTAGCGCATGATCTGCAAGCAGGCACGACAACTTTTCGGTGCGTATCTGGACGGTGAGCTGTCGCCAGGGCTGGCGACGGAACTTGGTGCTCATCGTGTGCAGTGTGCGGAATGCAGGCGGGCGCTTGCGTTGATGGAGGTAAGCGGCCACCTTGTCGCTTCCGACAGCGACCCGTCCCTACCGCAGGGCGTTCTCGCCGAACGGTTGATTGCCTGCATGGACGAGGAACCGGTGCAGCGCCGTGGCAGATGGCGACGAGCGCTTTACATAGCCGGGCCCCTTGCCGCGGCTGCCGTGATTGCGCTGGCGTTCCTCGGCGTGTTCGACCATCGAGAGTCTCATATCGCGGGCTATAAGGAGGAGGTCGGTGACTCGCGTCGAAGCTCCTCAGCGACGCGTCAGGTGCAGGAGACGGAGCCTGGGCGGCGTGTCGAATCCGTGGATGAGCGCTTGTTGCGCGAGTGGATCGAGCAGACCGGCGAGAATGTGGCGACAAAGGTCGAGAGCGGGGAGTCGTTCCAGGAGGTATTGGAGCTGACGGTGTCGCAGCTTCTCGATATTCTCGAGAAGTCTCGTGATGAATCGTCCGGCGAAGACCACTACCCCGGGGCGGGTGCCGAGGCGCCGCTGGTGCCGGCCACGCCGGTTCCCGCAGATGATAAAGAGGTCGAGGATCTCTAGCACCAGGTATGGGGGGCGTGTTTCTGTGGACCGTTCCGCGGCCGGTTTTCGAGGCTACCGGGGCGGCCCTTTTTCTGATGTCATCGCCGATCTTGCTTCGTTGAATGAAATCCCGGTTGACCCTCGTTCGTTCATTCCAGCTTGATCTGACAGCATCCGGTTTTTCAACATCAGATTCCGGTTGTTGGAGCGTACGGATTGGAGGCAAGGGTGGTGCTCGGCGCTGGGACATTCCATTCCTGGCCCTGATCCTGTTTTTTCCGTTAGTCTTCGACGCATCCGCTTTGGCTGGCAAGCCCGGCAATGTCTCATTTCCCTTTGCCAAGTACGTGCCTGACTCGGCAAAGGTGTTCGTTTCTGTGCCACGACTAAGTGTTGCGGACAGCGCTTTGCGGAGAGCACATGCAGGGCGATTGGTTCCATTCCTTGCAGGGCACGCGGCCACAGACGAAACACCGTTCGACCTCATCAAGGCTGTTATGGGGCTATTGGAGCTGGATCGGTCCGTGGACTCGGACGCGCTCTTGCAGTCAGAGATCGGCGTTGCAGCCCGATCATGGTCGGAGTTCGACACCGCGGTATGGTTCCTGCGTCCCGAACGGTCGGAAGTCATCGAACAATGGTTCCCACGCGATCGACGTAGCGTAAGCGGTACGGCCCACGAGGCGCACTTCTTCCGCATGCCGAGCGGTGTGACGGTGTACCTGCGCGACGGCACGGCGGCCGTATCGAGATACTGGGGCCCCGAATCCTTGCTGCACGAGACGACGCAGTTGATGGCCGGGGATGGTGGGTCGGCGCTGGATCGTGTGCCCGGTTTCCGGAAGCTGGTTGCCCATCTGCCGGTGGACTGTCTGGCCGCGGTCTACCTGGCTCATGGTGGTTTCTCACCCACCGAGCCGGCGGCATGGCCGGTTGGCGGACTGGGGATCGAGGATGCTGTGGTTGCGCTGTATGAAGGTGATGGGCGGCTGAATATCGCGGTGCAGGCATCGGTTGCCACGCCACGTGCGACGCGCAAACTCGGTCGTGAGGCGATTGCACGGTTGCTTCGCCTCCCTCAGACGACGCTGTTTGGATCGGTCTCCACGTTTGACTTCGATAAGGCCTATCAGGCGGCGACG
Source organism: Planctomycetota bacterium (assembly GCA_030622435.1). GTDB lineage: Bacteria > Planctomycetota > Phycisphaerae > UBA1845 > UBA1845. The sequence goes on along the minus strand of JAUXGE010000018.1, from coordinate 7,736 downwards.
ACCGGCCCGAAGAGTCAATCTTGGGCCAGATACCTGATGCTGCTTGCTGCAATGGCTGCGGGGCCTGACGAGACAACTGATAATTGGGCCGGTGTTGGTCCGCACGTGATCCTGGCATGGGGGCAGGATCTGCGCGAGTCTCGTTCCACGTTGCAGGTTGCTGCGATTATAGAGGCTCGTGATGAGGATATGAGCCGGGGGTTTGCGCAACGGATCGCAAATGCTCTGATCGATCTCATTAAGGTGGTCGAGCCTTCCGAGAATGAGGGGACCCTGGAAATCCAGGAGAGTAGGCACCTCGGCGTTACGATTCACCACATCCCGATCAGGCAATATGCCTCCGGATCCAAAATCGCAATCATGAGTTTTATGGCGAATACCGAACCGTCATGGGTGGTCTGGAACGGTTGGCTGATTCTCGCGCTCAGTCGAGATCATATCGAACGGATCCTCGAGGCCCAGAGCGGTATGATTCCCGTGCTTGCCTCCGTGCCCGACTTGCGCGCTTTGAGTGGGCGTCACACTTCTCGGTCGACCATCGCCATAGCCCAGGCAGGTGTAGCCGCAGACGTTCTTGACCAATGGATTACCTCGTCCAAAGCGGGTTCGGGTTCATTGCTTGATCCGACGTGGTGGGAGAGTGTGGCTCCCGCCACTCCGCCGCAAGAGCCTCGGCTGGGCATCGGGATGAAGGTCGCCCAGGAGCCTGGTGTCGTAGTGGTGGCGCGCGTTTACCCTAGCACGGCAGCGACGGGACGGTTAATGGTGGGGGATCGAATTCTCGGGATCGACGGCGCGTTACTGTCCCTCTCGTCACCGAACGCGGATCTGCGAAGCCGATGGACGGCAAGCGTCACAGATTCGGGATCGACGGTGCGTTTGCTGCGTGAGGGGAAGGTGGTTGACGTCGAACTGCCCAGGCGGAATCAGAAGACGGCTGCGGCCTGGCCACGGATCGAGCCTGTGGATGTGGTTCGGGAGCTGGCCTCACTCGGGCGGACGATCCCGTTTATGAGCTTGGCGGTTCAACCGACAGATGAGACGCACTTCTCCGCGCTGCTGTCATTGCGGCTGTCCCCCGGGAACACACCCGGATCCAGGGGGCGATAGGGCTCCGATCTGAGCAAATCTGGTCGCCCGGCTCCGTCAGGTCACGTTTATGGTGCTGTCTGTGCCGTGATGCCTTGGAGAGCTGTGTTCTGACCGAGGAATCCGAATGGGTCGTAGGCGTCCTGCAGGTCGCCTCCTCCGTATCTGCCGGACTGCAAACTGCTTCGGTTCATGAACTCGATACCGGTGACGCTGTAGTTCACACTGACACCGGCGCGCATGAAGATGTTCCGGTTGAGGAATTCCTGGATTCTGGTCTCGACCGTGTGGGGCACCCAGAGAATGTCCCCGGGCAGTAGGTCGATGTTTGGGTCGCTGCCCATGGCCAGCCGGTCCATGTCGAGCTTCACATGCGCGTCCGTGCCGTCGGACATTCGACGAATGAGTGTGCCATCCCTTGGTGTCAGATCGGTGCGCAACCCCCCCGCGGCCGCTAAAGCTTGCAGGATGTTGATTCCCGCGCCGGGAGGATAGCTCTGGGGAGCCGCCCTTGCGACCAGACCGCCGACGAACACCGTGTTGGGGCTAGCCGCGTGAACATGCACGATATCGCCGTTTTGGAGCGGTTCGAGGTTCAGAGCGGCCTGCAGCTCGATCGGGTCGGTCAGGTCGAGAGTGAGTTCTTCGGCGGGATGTCTAATCCGGCGGAGAGTCACGTCACCCGAGGCGAATTCGGTGATTCCACCGGCGCCCTGAATGGCAAAAAGTAGGTTGCGCTCTGTGCGTCGCAGTGGAACAAGTCCGGGCTCGGTTATCGCCCCGACAAGAATCACGTTGGTGGGATCAGCCGAGAGAAGCTCGACAAGGACTACGGCTTCCCGGTAGACGGCGGGAACATAGGCCTGCTGGATTAGATCCTCGACATCTTCGAGTTCTTTATCTGCAACGGTGAGCTTTCCCGTTACAGGAAGGTCGATCTGGCCGTTGCGGTCCACACGAACGGTAACGGGCACATCGGGCGCATCGCCATTAGGGCGCCGAACGGAGACCATGAGGACGTCGCCCATACCTACGGCATATCGGCCGAGCTTCCGATCAAGGTCGGCCGGCGCATCCTGCAACGCTACATCCTGCTTCTGCGTCGCGTCCATTCGCTGCATGTCGAGGAACTCGCCCATGCTGATACGGTGATCGGGGGCGCAGCCGCCAGCGACGAGGGTGAGGAGCGCAAGACAGCCGCCGATGCCAGCAGGCGTCCGAAAGGCAGGCCGATACTGTCCACTTTTGCCAATCATGTTCTCGGGTCCTTTCCTATTCCGCCAATTGCCTGGTGCGGGCTGTCTGACGAACCACAACGAGACAGATCAATGTCGACAAACCAACATCTGACAGGCCAGCATTTTTGGCTGACACCGTTGGTGTTCTCCAGGCTTCTGAGCCCTCATGTGGAGAATCTGTCAGCGTTCTTCCAGATCGCTGATTTGGACCAAGCACTCGGGGTCTCCCGGAGTATGGCGAAGCGTCCAGCAAGGGTTATGGAAGACTGACTGAACGGTGGACGTATGCTGGTGATCATGGTCGAGGCTGAAAGACCAGAGTTGTCGTCCGCAGGCGGCGGGTTGGTGGTGCTGGCAAAATGGAAGTGGGCAAAAGTTCCGAGCCGAAGGATGCTCCGGTGGAATCGAGACAGAGGGTCCGATAACTTCAGATTGTTTGAGATTGGCAAGGAGTGTGTTGTTCCAGATCCGCTATTACGTTTTGCGGAGACTTATTGGCCTCTAGGCCTGAGAGCATCAATCGAGCCGGTGCCTTTTCTGTAGGGGTTGTGTCCGGTTTCAGGTCAAGCGACGGTTGAATTCTTGCCCGTTGAATTGTGGGAGCCATTCTGCTATATTCATGTGAAGATGTGTGGGGTACACATTTTCCCCCATTTGAATGTGCCGCCGGTCGGGTGGTCCTTGGGGAGGGCATGGGTGAAAAGTGATGCTGAGGTACATCTCAGCGCGGTACGTTTCATTTACGTAGCTGAGTTGTTCCGGAGGGCGCAGAGAGCGTGGTCTCATCATTCCGATCGCGAAATGTGCGCTGGCTCGAAGAAGCCGCGCGTTGGGGTATAGGAGCGCATTCTGAAGACATCGCAAAGGGGGCACTTCGTCGGCGCTGCTGTGCGTCAAAGTCCGGGCCCTTTGCGGCGCGGTAGATGTGCATGCGCCGGTGCTCGAGTGACCGTTCCGACTCTGATTGCCGCAGGGCAGTTGGCGCGCCACGAGGTCTTTTGCAGTGCTGGGGTGGTGCAGGCCTAACTCGAAGATGCCGTGTTATGGGCGGTTGGGAAAGAAGCCGAAACGAGAGCGTAGCTGTTCAGGGGTTGAAGCTCATGTACGGGACATTTGACTGGACGGACAGGCCACGGCGGGGAGGCGACGATTGCGCGCAGCCGCTGGTCGCGCGCCGAGCTGATGGCGGAGTTCAGATCCGCTTATTCGGTAGGGGGACGATTTGATGCGAACCAACTTCACGAGCGGTGCTCGGTCTTGTGGGCCTTCAGGGGTGCGGCGGCTAGTGCACGGTGGGGACCCCCCATCGAGACGCAAGCCTACGCGGTTCAGCCTCGCTCCGCGATGGTGCCTTGTGATCGGCGTCTTCATTATCTCGCTTGCCGCGAGGTCTGTCGAAGCGCAAATTGCTCCCCTCTCCTCGTACAGCAACACGCAGCAAAGCAGCGCCACCGATGGGACGAACACAGATACCTTCGTTGCCGGAGCCAGTCTGGCGAACGGTGTTGACCATCTCGTGATCTACAACGCCGGCTACGGCGGCGGTGGTACTTCCGATGAAATCGGCGCTCGCATCGAGTTCGGTTCGACTGTGATCGGCCGGAGTGTGGACGAGGGCTCGTCATCGGGAAGCCCCGAGGCCGTCCGTGTCCACCAGCTCTCGGGCTTCTATGTCGTGACAGGAAACGGTACGGACGAACTCCGTATCAAGCACGAAGTCGTAACCGGCACAAGTTACATAATGGGAAAGGGGATCATAGCGATTCCTCTGGATTCGCTGACTGAGGACAGCGACTACTGGCAGAGCGTTCACAACGCCGACACGAACGAGATCACGTTCGCCGGGACCTTCATAAACGTTAGGGACGCGACGTTCAACCTGCCGGAGAACGGGAACTATCTCGTGCTCGCGAGCATGGAGGCCACGATGGCTGCGGGTTCGAACTCCGGCGGTGCCTCGATGCGTTTCCAGATGGCGAGCACCACGCAGAAGATGGAGTGGGCGAAGGAATGGGAGACCAACAGCATGTCCCAGAACTTCACCTACGCCCGGATACACACTCTTAGTGCTGGAAATAACACTTTCACCTTGCAAGGCGGCGTCTCGCAGGGCTCGGCCACCGTTGGGTTTAGGCGGTCGCGCATCATCGTCATCCGGGCGAGTGCCTTCGACCAGATGATCTCGACGACGACGGATGTCCAGAGCGCCACGGCTGCCACGTTTGAGGTAAGCGGGGCGGAACTGGGATGGGACAACTGGCTTACGAACACCTACACTCCAAACCAGACCGAATATGTCGTGGTCATCGGCAACGGATTCGCGTGGCAGGGATCGAACTACCGTTCCACCGCGGCGCGACTCGAAAATACGACTGATGGGACCGTCTTTTCCGAGTTCACATCTGACGACGCCCATGACATCAACGTGGGTCGGATTACGCATCTGGTCAGTGCATCCGAACAGATCAGTGCCGCCAAGACCTATGCGTTGCAGATGTCTAACGAGAACAGCACGACCGCGGACAGCCAGCGGCAATTCGGAGACCTGATCGTCTGGAGCATGCAGCTCTCAGGGTGTGTTGACAATGCAGACTGCGACGACAGCAACGTGTGCACGAGTGACGTGTGCAGCGCTGGGGTCTGCGAGTATACACAGGCGAACGAAGGGCTCGCGTGCGATGATGGGAATGCCTGCCTGATCGGCGAGACCTGTCAATCAGGTACATGCACTGGTGGTAGCGCTCCCGATTGCTCCGGCTCGGGTGACCAGTGCAACACGGCCTCGTGCGATGCAGATGGTACGGAGGGCAACTGCGACACGCTGACGCCGACGAACGAAGGCTTGTCCTGTGACGACGGCGATGCGTGTTTGGTTGGCGAGACTTGTCAATCTGGTTCGTGCACAGGCGGGACGGCTCCGGATTGCTCCGGCTCTGGCGACCAGTGCAACGACGCCTCGTGCGATCCGGCAGGTAGTGAAGGCAACTGCGACATCTGGACGTCGGCGAACGAAGGGCTGTCCTGCGACGACGGCGACGTGTGCTTGGTGGGTGAGACGTGTCAATCGGGTAGCTGCACGGGTGGCAGCGCACCAGATTGCTCCGGTTCTGGCGACCAGTGTAACGACGCCTCGTGCGATCCGGTGGGTAGCGAGGGCAACTGCGATACGGTGACACCGGCCAATGAAGGGCTGTCGTGCGACGACGGCGATGTGTGCCTGATCGGTGAGACGTGTCAATCGGGTACTTGTATGGGCGGCAGCGCGCCGGACTGTTCCGGCACGGGAGATCAGTGCAACGCGGACAGCACATGCGACCCGGCCGGCGCGGAAGGCAACTGCGACACAGCGGGCGGAACGATCAACGAGGGTCTGGCCTGTGATGATGGTGATGTCTGCAACGTGGGCGAGACTTGCCAGTCGGGGTCGTGTACTGGTGGTGGTTCGCCGGACTGCTCAGGTACCGGCGATCAATGCAACGCAGACGATACGTGCGACGCGGCCGGCGCGGAAGGCAACTGCGACACCCCTGGTGGGCCGATCAACGAAGGTCTGGCTTGTGATGACGGTGATGTGTGCCTGGTCGGCGAGACGTGTCAATCGGGCTCGTGTACGGGTGGTGGTTCGCCGGACTGCTCAGGTACCGGCGATCAATGCAACGCAGACGATACGTGCGACCCGGCCGGTGCGGAAGGCAACTGCGACACACCCGGTGGGCCGATCAACGAGGGCCTGGCCTGTGATGACGGGCTCGCCTGCAATGTCGGAGAGACGTGTCAGTCCGGTTCCTGTACCGGAGGTGGAGCAGCGGACTGTTTTGGTACGGGCGATCAGTGCAACGCCGACAGCACATGCGACCCGGCCGGCGCCGAGGACAACTGCGACACAGCGGGCGGAGCGATCAACGAGGGCTTGGCCTGCGATGACGGTGATGTCTGTAACATCGGCGAGACCTGTCAGTCAGGTACGTGCATGGGTGGTATCGCTCCCGATTGTTCCGGCGCGGGTGACCAATGCAACGATGCCTCGTGTGATCCGGCCGGAGCCGAGGGTAACTGCGACACGTGGACATCGGCGAACGAAGGCTTGGCCTGCGACGATGGCCTCGCGTGCAACGTGGGCGAGACGTGTCAGGCAGGCATATGCACGGGTGGGGGTTCACAGGACTGTACGGGCACAGGTGGTCAATGCATCACGGACAGCACGTGCGATCCGGCCGGTGCGGAGGGCAACTGCGATACGCCGGGCACCCCGATTAACGAAGGGCTGTCCTGCGACGATGTCCTGTTCTGCACGCTGACTGACACTTGCAGCGTCGGAGTATGTGTTGGAACCGGAGATACTTGTCCGGGCCAGAACTGCGACGAGATAAACGATGTCTGTTTTGACTGTTTCGACGCTGCCGACTGCGAGGACTTCAATGAGTGTACGCTCGATGAGTGCATCGACGGCACATGCTACAACACACCAACGAACGAGGGTTTCGCCTGCGACGACGGCGACGTGTGCCTGATAGGCGAAACCTGCCAGACAGGCGTGTGCATGGGCGGCAGTGCACCGGATTGCTCTGGCTTCGGTGACCAATGTAACGACGCTTCGTGCGATCCGGCGGGTAGCGAGGGCAACTGCGACACGTGGACGCCGGCGAACGAAGGCTTGTCTTGCGACGACGGCGATGTGTGCCTGGTCGGTGAGACGTGTCAATCGGGTACTTGCACGGGCGGCATCGCGCCGGACTGCTCCGGTTCGGGGGATCAGTGCAACGAGGCCTCGTGCGATTCCGGCGGGGCCGAGGGCAACTGCGACATCTGGACGCCGGCGAACGAAGGGCTGTCCTGCGACGACGGCGACGTCTGCCTGATCGGTGAGACGTGTCAATCGGGTACGTGCACGGGCGGCAGCGTGCCGGACTGCTCCGGTTCGGACGATCAGTGCAACGACGCCTCGTGTGATCCGGCGGGCAGCGAGGGCAACTGTGATACGCTGACACCGGTCAACGAAGGGTTGTCTTGCGACGACGGCGATGTGTGCCTGATCGGTGAGACGTGTCAATCGGGCTCGTGCACAGGTGGTACGGTTCCGGATTGCTCTGGCGCGGGTGATCAGTGCAACAACGCCTCGTGCGATCCGGCGGGTACCGAGGGCAACTGCGACACGGTGACGCCGGCCAACGAAGGGCAGTCCTGCGACGACGGCGATGTGTGCCTGGTCGGTGAGACATGTCAATCGGGTACTTGTATGGGCGGCATCGCGCCGGACTGCTCCGGTTCGGGGGATCAATGCAACGACGCCTCGTGCGATTCCGGCGGGGCCGAGGGCAACTGCGATACGCTGACACCGGACAACGAAGGGTGGTCTTGCGACGACGGCGATGTGTGCCTGATCGGTGAGACGTGTCAATCGGGCTCGTG
>JAUXGE010000280.1 GCA_030622435.1 Planctomycetota bacterium | reverse complement strand
AAGCGCACCGATCCGAAGTCCGACCGGAGTGTCACCGATCCTGTGCCTCACAAGCCTGCCAAGACGAAGGATGCCGTCAAGCCTCTGGTCCGGCTCCGCATGGACGAGAACACGACAGAGACCACGGAGTCTACCGCGAAGGCCGCTGTGCATGACGTCACGACAGGGGCTAAAACCGACAAACACGCAACCAAGACACCGGTCAGCCCGGATTTCCAACCTCCCCGCCGGACAATGACCGACTCCCTAATCGACGAGACCACATCCACGATCCACGCACTTCGTAACGTGGATCCAAGAACAGACCTCAAGACGATGGTCTCGATCCTGGACAACGAGATTGACTGCCTCGAGGAAAAGGGAACGTTGGCATTCGGCACCTCGGAAACAACACTGTTCGATCCCGCAAGCGAGAAACCCTCGAGCACCCCGCAGTCCATAGCTACAAATGAAGTCACGGAAACCGAGGACGAAGAGCCCTGCGTCGAAGTGCTCATCGTCTACGAGCACGTGCCAACGGAGCCGGCTCGAGAGACGGTTGCGAAGGCTTCACCAGCGAAACGCGACAAGACCCGCACGACACCCGAGGCGGTCGACAAACGGCAAGCAAGGGCGAGAAAACCTGTCAAGACGATGGCAAGCACGACGATCGAGTCGTTCGACACGGACGGTCCCGTCTCCTTTGCGCCAGCCATCATCGCCACACCCTTTGTGCCCACTGAGACAATCGAGCTTCTGACTGACGGTATGGCCGAGAAGACGTTCTCACCGTGGCAGCCACCCGTGACAACGACACCGGAGACGATTGCCTCAGTCGATCCCAAGGCCACACTGCGCGAACTCGAGGAGCGGTTGCTGCTGGTCCGAGAGGAGATCACCTGTCTGGAGGAACTCGGCGAGCCCGAAATCGTCATGATCGCCGGGAACGAGCCCACTGATGACAGACCAAAGGCACGGGTGAAACTCGTTTCGGAAGTGGTCAAGGAGCAGGCCACGAAAAAGAACGTGTCCAAACCCTCTGCAAAGTCCAAGGCCAAGCAGAGGGATGAAGCACGTAAACAGAGGAAACGCCAAAAGCAGTCGCAGGAGAAAGCCAAGAAGTCGTCAGCGAGCAAAAAGAAAGTCAAGAAGCCGGCAGGGCTTCCTCTAAGCTGGCGACGAACCTTCCAGAAGCTGGACGACCTGCGGTCGATCATGCTCAACGAGATCAACTGCATGAACGACACGGCAAGCAGCACCGTCGACCTGCAGACACCCACCGGCTGGCACGGGGCGTTCGAGTACAGCTTCACGACACCGGCCACACCGATAATGGGCTTCAGCACGGAGGCAGCCACGGGGGCGACCAACCGGCCCATGTCCAGCACTGAGAAGAAGCCGGTCCTCGATACTTCCGTTCGTCCGTAGAAGAGAAACCTCCGCGCCCATGGTCGCAACCGCGCAACCAGACCGGGTGCAGGTCAGAATCCCTCCTTTCATCAGCACCCTCGAGGTAGTCGTCTACCCATCAGCTAGCAGGCCGTTGAAAAAATGTAGCGCCGCCCCTTGTGGGCGGCGAAAAGCCACTTTGATCGTCACCCACAAGGGGTGACGCTACACCGTTGTGGCGGACTACGTGTTTTTCAACGGGCTGTTAGTGCACTCAGCGCACGTTTGTAGAACGCCTGTTCATCCGCCAGGCCCCACCGCTTGCAGAATTCCGCCAACTGCCGGTACCGGTTCAAGGGGTCACAACTGGTCGCCCAGCAGAGCTTCGCCAGGCATTCCGGGCACAACGCCAGCGGCCGGCGATCGGACTCGTCAAGAAGGTCGGTGCTCCACCCGACGTTCGGCTCTCAACCGGGTCGATGAGCCGGGGTGCACGTGGGAGACAGTGAAGCTGTCAACGCCGCTGATGTCGTCGTCGACGTCACCGGGAGAGAGGGCAGACTCGGTTCAGGCCGTGGCTCGGGCTATGGGCCGGTGAGGGATTTCCGGAAGTCGGCGAAGTCGACGAGGTCGAGCGTTTGGCTCTGGTTGAAGTCGAAGGTGCACACGCAGGCATCCAGCCAACTGGGGTAGCTGATTCCCGCACCCAGGCAAATTTGAAAACCCGCGAAGTCGGAAAGGTCAAAACGGCTGTTCCCGTCGAAGTCGCCGAGTAACTGGAGGGCATCCGATTCGTAGGGGCCCATATCGACACGACAACCCTGAAGCCGCGGGTTACCGTCGAAGTCGGTCTCGCCCAAGTCGGGAGTAAATCCCGGGTCGCCACGATTCATGCCCGGTGAGTTCGGGGCTAGGCGCAGGTCATCGTCCTCGGTTCCCGGAATGTCGTCTGCCCCGTCGGCGTCGACGAACAGCGGATCAGCACTGAAGTTCCCGATCCCGCCAAGGGCACCGGTCCAGCCCTGAACCACGCTATGGTTGACAGTCACCGTAGCGTTGTACCACAACTTAATCTGAGCTGATTCGGGCGAGTCGATGTCGTTGTAGTTGCCCCAAAGGATACAATTGGTCAGCGTCGCGCTCCCGTCCTGTCCAATCTTGATACCCTCGGCCCCGTAGTTGCCGGCGACCGTACAGTTCCTCAGTCTGGCCGTCCCCCCCCAGTCGACGAACAATCCCGAAGCGATCGTTGCGTGCCCAACGGCATAATTACCGTGGATGATGCAGTTGGTCAGTGTGATGCTCCCACCGTCGTCATAGATTCCCCGCCCGGAGTTCCCGAGGAAGGCGCAGTTGATTGCTTCCAGAACGGATCCGTTAAACAGCCCGGAACTCGAGTTGCCGACGAACATGCAGTCGGTCAGGGTTGTAATCGAGTTGCTGTTCCACATGCCCTGGTAACGGTTTCTGATGAAGTCGCAGTTGCTGACAACCTGGCGACCACCGCCCAGATCCAGCCCGCGACTATTCCCGGTGAACGTGCAGTTGGTCACTGTTGTGTCACCGCTGAAGTCCAATCCTATCTTTCTGTTGTCGCGGAACGTGCAGTTGCTCAGGCTTGCGCTCCCACTCCCGTACATGCCGGTGCCGTTGGCAATGAAGCTGCAGTCCCCCAGGGTCACGTTGCTGTGGTAGGGGAGAAACCCGAGCCACATGTTATCGATAAACCTGCAACTGGCCAGGCTCAGGTCGCTGGAATCGCTGTACAAGCCGTAGTATGCATTCCCGGTAAACGTGCAGTTGCCGATCGTAAGAGCGCCGCCTTCGCAGAACATCCCGAAACCGTCGACGTCCCCATCACGCGCGTAGCAGGCGTAGGCCGCGGAAACGGTAAAGCCGTCCAGGACGGTCGAAGCATCGGAGGCCGTAGCAGTCACCACCTGGTAGGCGTTTTCGCAACTGTTCCAGCTTCCCAGATGGCAGCAGGCCCACTCAGCAAATTCTGTGCAGGTGACGTCCCAGGAGTAAGGGTAGTTCACCGGGTCGCAGCAGCCCGGCACCATATCACAGACAAACGCCTCACAACTCGGATCGTCGCAACTCAACTCTTCATGTTCACTGCAGCAGTTGGTGTACTCCGCACAATCTCGCGGGCCGTCGTTGCGTGCCAGGTCGCCGCTGAGGATCGTCTCGTTGATGACCGGATCGCGCTGTTCGCGATGAGTCTCCCAGCCGGCGAACCCGCCGTAGAGACCGACCCCGCTGACGAGCTGGAACGTTGTGCTGCGGTCGCCGGTTCCGCGATCGGGCGTGTACGTTCCGCGAGCGACCCAGATCTCGTCACCCACTTGTGCGACGGCGAGCGCGTCCTGCACGTCGTTAAAGGCGTCCACCCAGCTTGTCCCGTCCTCCGTTCCGCCGGCGGTGACGTCCACGTACCACCCTCTGCCAGGCTCCGTAGGCGATGGCGAGACCGGATGGAACAGGATTAGCGGGAACAAACCCGGCAGCCAGCACCATAATCGCGGCATCAGACTCTCCATGAGACGGACGGGTGCGCCCGCGCGCCCCACCATCTTATGGTAGGAGGGACCTTGAGTCGTTTCCAGTCGGCGCCGGGCGTGGCGCTGACAGGTGTAGAGGCGAGCGCGGAATTCATGGATGGGTTCGTCGAGTTTTTGACTACGAGCGTGACTCGGGATGCAGAGAGCAAAGAAGACTTCAAGCTGATCTCCGACGCCCTGGCGCGGTTCTGCGTGGACAACCTTTTGCCTTGTGAACGTGCTTCCCTGGCCGAGAGGCTTCAAGATCCGTTTCTGAAGTTCGAGAGTCCAGTGGCGGAGGAGATGGTTCCCGAGATCGTGAAGACACTGATCGAGTAAAGAGACTCGCCAAGCCCCAACATAGGAGCATCTGGTTCCGGTCTGGCCGCGACCTCGCTTGGACTGTCTCCGCGGGGGCGCCCTGCTGATCGTCCACGGCGAGCGGGATCTACAGTCAGAGGCCTCCAGCCGCGCGTTCGCACAGGCCTTCCCGAACGCCAAGGTCAAGGTCATCGAGGATGCCGGACATTTCGTCTACGACGAGCAGCCCGAGGCGTTCGCCCGAGTCCTGCGCGAGTTCCTCGATTAGTCGAAGAACCGAGTCGGGCCGCATCGAATGCTCGTTTGGATTCGCGTGCGTGTGTGGGACGTATGCTGTGTGGAGGCACGTCGACGGCTCACCTCTCGGTGTGCGCACGAACACTCGCCTCGACGGGGGACATATTCAACCACCACCTCTACAGAACCGTCGGCTTGATAGGCAGTGCTCGCATAACGGAACCCGCGGACAACCGCACGGCCACCACAGCCCAGAGTGGATGCCAGGTTCCGCACCGCTCTGACCTCGGCCGCTCGCCTGGCCATCAATCGCGCTCGAACGCCTGTCATGTGTAGCGGCGGATGACCGACACCTGTTACACGGATCAAACCGCACGGCGCATCATCCGCATTTCGCTCTAGCAATCTCGATGAGTCCCTGGGCTCGGTGTAGCGGCCGACCCCCGTGTCGGACGTGGCATGGAACGGGGGGAAGCGCCAGTCTCCGTGGACGGAAACGTCACACGAAGACGTTAACTGCCCCAGCGGTCCTGGGGTCATCATAACGGCGACCATCAAGGCTCCAGACATCGATCCACCTCTTTCATTCTCGTCGGCCCGTTCCACGACCTGCAACGCCAACCGACGACCCACCAAATAGGACATGACTCCACACCTGGGGTTAGCAGCATCTTCGAGTGCACTCGTCATACGTCCCTGTGGCCCTCTTATCCCTGAGTTTATCGACCCACAGCGCGGTCAGAACCGTAGCGCAGGCTTCCAGCCTGCAAACACGGTGCTAGCGCAGGCTTCCAACCTGCAAACACGGTCCGCGAAACCGACCCACAACGGGCTGCTGCGTCAGAATTCAGGTGACAAAAGATATCTGTGCTCAGGGCGGCCGGGCCGCCCTGTTGATCTTTCGCGGCGGCGCTGTCAGGATGGTGGCCACTCGGGGGAGCCTGGCGTGGTCGAACCGGTTTCACACGATAGACGTACGTTCAGTCAGAAACGCCTCGTCGTGGCGTTTCTGATCATAGGCCCCCTTCTCGCCGACACAACGACCGCCCAACCGAGGGCGTCGCGTGCGGAACCCGATTCCTTCGTCAACCAGCAACGAGCACTCGAGGAGAGCCTCAGGCAGCGGTTCGACACGGAGGTCGGCGACTCCATGCGAGCTCTGTTCGATTGGGGCGGGTGGTACAGCCTGCACCTGTTCACTTTCGACGACGGAGTTGAGAGTTCGCGCACACTTCGCCGTCACGACCTGCGCCTCTGGGCTCGCCTCAACGTCGATGACGGCGCACACGAGTTCTACGCACGCACGCGGCTGAGCCTGCTCGATTTCAACAGCGGCGACTCCTACGACGGTAACGACAACGATGTGGAAGGCCCCAACCTCGAACGCGGATACTACCGGTTCGACCTTGCACGTGCGTTGCGCGCCTACGCGGATCGGGGAATCGACTACAACATCGTGATCAAGGCCGGGAGGGATCTCGTCCAGTTCGGAACTGGCCTGGCTCTCGCCGCGCCACTGGACCACGTGTCGCTGCGAGGCACATACGGCTCCTTCGATCTTACCGCCGTGGCCGGCAAGACGGTGGGAAGCAGCGAGGATTTCGACCTGTCTCGCCCAGCGGACCGGACACACCGGGACTTCTACGGGGCACAGCTAACATACCGCGGCCTCGAACGCCACGAGCCGTTTCTCTATGCGTTTCGGCAGCATGACCGTAACCGCGAAACGGTCTTCCCACTGTTCCAGAATTTCGACTACGACTCGTGGTACATCGGGCTCGGCTCGACAGGCGAGTTGGTGGAGCGGCTACGCTACAGCACGGAATGTGTCTATGAAGGTGGGCACGGCTTCGGACATCAGCAGCCCATTGACGACAAGGATATCGAGGCGTGGTCGATTCAGGGCGAAATCGAATATCTCTT
>JAUXGE010000250.1 GCA_030622435.1 Planctomycetota bacterium | reverse complement strand
TGTCAATCCCGGTTCGTCCGCCGGGTCGAACCCACCACGCGGGAACGGATCGATGTCCTCCGGATTCGGAATAATCAGCCTCTCACGCAAATGGCCTATCTCACCATCCGGAAGAAATATGACCGGATGGCGGTAGCGTTCGGACAAGCTCACGCACTCGATCATCAAATCGAAGCACTCCTGCACGGAGTTCGGCGACAGGGCGATCATTTCATGATCCCCGTGCGTTCCCCACCGAGCAGCCATAACATCACCCTGTGCCGGCTTGGTCGCCTGTCCCGTGGAAGGTCCGCTTCTCTGCACGTCGACGATGACACACGGGGTCTCGGTCATGATCGCGTAGCCGATGTTCTCCTGCATGAGTGAGAAGCCCGGTCCCGACGTGGCTGTCATGGACTTGGCACCTGCCCGCGATGCCCCGATGACGGCGGCAATGCTCGCGATCTCGTCCTCGAACTGCACGTAGTACCCGCCGACATGGGGAAGCTCGCGCGCCATCGTCTCCGCCACCTCCGAGGCCGGAGTGATAGGATAACCGCCGAAGAACCGGCAGCCGGCAAAGAGGGCTCCATAGGCAACGGCCTCGTCCCCCAGCGCGAACCGGTTCCCACCGGAAAGACGGCTCAGATACTGTCGGGCTCTATCGCTTTCCACACTCTTCTTCCTCGACGACAAATATGGCGAAATCGGGACAGTACAGCTCGCACTGCCCGCACTGACTGCACGCATTCTCATCAATGACGCCTGGAATGTAATACCCGCGCGCGTTGCGGGTCTCGGAAACCTCCAGCACATGCTTCGGACAGAAGTGTATGCAGATACCACACCCTTTGCAGTACTGCGCATCGATGACAATCATTACTGTCCGCTCCAATGTGCTCGAGACGCCCCTGTTTCTACCCGCCTACCTTGCCGGCACGTTACTCGCGACAAGCCAACCGCGTCGGCCCACAAGGGTGCCGCCACATCAACGCACAGACCACAACCCTCGAGCTCACGCAGAAAGTCCTCTGCCACCGGCTGGTGCTCATAGACCTGCTCGCCTCGAAAAACCTTCAAAACCGGGGTCAGATCATGAAATGGTGGAAGATCGGGATGATGACAGAGTGTCGGGACATAGACACCGTGGTCCGTCACAGCCGAGAGGAGCGTCCTCCCCTCCTCAACCTCGCACACCTTTCCGTTTGTAGTGACACTGATCATGGCGAACTATGAACCTTCCCTTGACAGTCTTAAGCGCAGGCACTGCTACCAGGAATGCTCGATGGCCAGCCCCTCACAGGCCTTCACGCATGGCAGGCGTGGACGGTCGTGATCGGGCTTGCAGGGCGCACAGGCGTACTTCAGCTTCTTACGCTGCTCATCACGGACAAAAGACACCGGCTCCTCACGCATCGGGTCATTCGGATCCTCGCCGACGTCAAGCACACTACCGGGACAGGCCGGCACGCAAGCCCCGCATCCGTTGCATTTGTCCGTGTCGATGGCGATAAAAAAATCACCCGATCCGTCCTTATAGCCGTAGTTCGCTATCATCGTACTGCCACCTGTTACATGTCTTCAGGATTCATCTGGTCAAGCGAGGCTGACTTGCCATTACGGCCTCTCCTATTTCTCGAACACCCGATGTCGATCGCGGGCCCGGGCCGGCGGCCGACCATTGATTGCCGATCGTGCCACACGCATGGCACGAAGAGGATGAACACGGTGCACCCGACAAATCACGAACCTCCGGCACCGGCTCCCGTCGCTTCCTCGACATCGGCCATGCCGTTGCCGGTCGGATATTGCCAGCCCGGAAGCGTATCATCACTACAGGCGTAGTCCATCTTCGGCCCTCGCGCACCGCGGTCCAACAAAGCCAGCAGTCCTGTGCTGATATACGGGTTCTTCTTCGGGTTGAAAATCTCACCCGTTTCCAAGGCCAGTGCTTCGTCATCGATACCGCGCGAGAGTTGTTGCTTGAATAGCGCGCGGGAGTAAGGGGCGTCCTTTGCCATCAACCGCGCCTGCTCATAACCGCGGCGAAGTGCCTCGAGCTCGTCATCAAACAGACCGTTGCACAGGCCGACCTGATACGCCCGCCCGGCAGTCATGCCTCGATCGAACATCTCGATTATGACGGAATCGCCCATGCCGAGTCGCTTCAACTCACCGACGGCGCCGAATCCGCCAAGGATCGCATAGTCCAACTCGGGCTGGTTGTACGTGTTCTTTTCCTGCCAGACTGTCTTCCTGTCGAGCGAATCGAACTGGAAGCCTTCCGCCGGCACGTCGAACCGAAGATCCAGGAAGTAAGAGAACTCGGCACCACCGCCCCACTTCTCGCCGAACACGCCTATGGTTGCCACGGGGCTCCTTTGAATCAGGCGAAACAGTTCCATGCCGTTGCGCGTGAACGTCACTGCCTCCGCCTCTGTCTTCGGAACGTACCCCTTGTCACGCTCGAACCAGCCGCGATTGAACTCCCGGGCATCGGCACCGAGCATACGCATACCGCCTCCGGCCGCAGTGAACAGAGCCCCGCCACAGCGCCCGTCACGGTGAAGCTTCAGCACACGGTTATAGGCATGGGCCAACTGGTCCAGCGCAGCCCGATTCCACACGTTGCCGCGGAGCGGACTGTTGAACACGATGCTGCAGACGCGATCGCGCGACGCAGGCTCGTAGAACTTCAGGTCCAGGTAACTGCCGCAATACTCACCAGTATCGAAATTCAGCTCGGCCACAGGGCTCCGGAAGTACTTACCGTATCCCAGAAGGTGACTGAGGTTCCGCTTCTTCATTTCGTGCAACAGGCACGGCTTACCCTGTCGCGGTCCGGTCTCACCATCCGTATCGAGCATCGCAACCATGTGCGGATCGTCCGCGTTCTCGTCCCGCGACCGGCGGATCAACTCCAAGACGCCGTCGATCGTCAGATGATCGATCAACGCATCGATGAGCTCGATCAGACCGGCTTTGTAACGCAACCCCGCCCGCGTACAAATGTTGATCTGTCCCGCAGTGGCGATCCGATCCTGGATCATGTCCAGGGCATAGAGACAGATCGGCAGGGCATATCGCCGAAACGCCCGACCGCCCGCGTCAGCCGCGCACGCCACATGAACCAGCGAATCCACACTCTTGATCTTCCCCTCCCGACGATCCCGCTCGGTGGCCTCGTAGAAGGACCAGAAGTCCTTGCGCGAGATTTCGCCGATAGGCACATACTCTCCCGTGGACGGATCGAGCACGGCCTCCGGCTTGGGTCGCCCCCCCTCACTCCAGGCGTAAAACCCCTTCCGTGACGGAGACGTGACACCAATGGCACCGTCCTTCTCCAGTTTACCGATCCAATCGGGGAAGTGCTTCCCGTCCCGTCTGTACAGACTGCGCAGGCGATCCGTCTCGGGCAAAGCATTACCCAAATGCCGCGACGACTCCGTGTACGGCATGTGACCCGTCTGATCGAGGACGGTGAACGGGTTTGCCGTGAACAGATCCCACAAACCTCCGAGCTGGACGATATCCCGATCCGTCTTGACGTCCCACGAGACAATCGCACCCATGGCTTGGAAGATCGGGTCCGTCAGATACCCGTGATGATCGACGGGAAGAGCGATGACCGTCTTCTCGAGAATCTGGTCGGCGAACACGACGCCCAGGGCGAACGTGTCGCTCGAGGCGTACTTGCCCTTCATAACATCGATCAGGCGGTTCGCCTCGAACGGGTAATAGCCGTGGACCGTAAGGAATTTCGCGCGAAACGCCTCGGACTTGAACAGGACGGCCAGTTCCTCCGTCGTGTGAGAGGACGTGTTGGAGAAGACAGCGGCCAGGTGTTCCGGGTCGACGGTTTTCTCGATCGTCTCGAAGATCTTGGCTTTGATCTCACTCCGCTCCGTCGCCACCTCCCAGATGATATCCGCGCCGGCAAGGTCGCCGTAGTCCTGGGTGTATTTCGTTCGGGCCTCCAGGGCTTCGGCGTCCTCCTTGCGGATTTGTGCCCTCTTGACCTGCTGCTGCCAGAACCCGGTCAACTTCTCCCTGGCCCGATCGAGCGCCTCGACCTGGATATCCAGGAGTACGACCTCGTAATCCGTCTTCTGCAACAGGTCGATGGCGATGCCCTGCCCCATCGTGCCCGCACCGATCACGACGACACGACGAATCCCGTTCACCCGCTCAACCGCCGGGTCGATCGACTTGTCACCAAAGGAAAACGCTCGTTTCATATTCGTCCTATCCTTCCATCAGGCACACACCCCGGCGATGAGCTACGGACTCCCGCCACAAGCGGCAGGCTTCTCGCCGCGCGGCATGATGGACAATCGGATGAGTCCGTTGTCCATCAACACACAAGGAGATTCATCCGCTCGGCCGGCCGTCGTAAGCCTGATTACCCTTTCTCCGTGTCCCGAATGATAACGGCTGCACCCTGTCCGCCGCCGATACAGGCCGATGCACAACCGAGACTTACATCGCGCCTTTCCATCTCGTATATGAGGTCCGTCATCAGCCGCAGCCCCGTCGCCCCCAGCGGATGACCGATCGCCACTGCCCCGCCGTTAACGTTCGTAATCTCACGATCCAGCTTCAACTCCTTCTCGACGCCGAGATACTGTGCCGCAAACGCCTCGTTGATCTCGAACAGCTCGATGTCCTTCTGCTTCAACCCCGTTTGAGCGAGCGCCTTGTCGATGGCGACCACCGGACCGCGTCCCATGACGCGCGGCTCGACACCGGCCACACCGTAGCCAACCAACTCATAACGTGTCGGCAGTCCGAGCTTCTCCGCCTCGGCCCGATCCGCCACAACCGCCGCCGCCCCCCCATCGCTGATTTCACTGGCGTTACCCGGCGAAACCAGACCGTTCGGCGTGAATCCCGGCAGCTTCGCAAGCACCTCCACAGACGTCTGGCGCACACATTCATCGCGCGCGAGGTAAACCGGTTTGCCGGTAAGATCCGTCGCATCGACAGCGAACATGCCACGCAGCACATCACCACCGTTGAAATGGCTGCTGCGATACGCGGCCCGCGCACGGCTGTGCGATGTGTCCGCCAGTTCGTCACACTCCCGGCGCGTAACCCCCATTTGTGTCCCGTACTCATCCGCCGTGAGCATCATGGCCGTGTGAACCAGATCGTGGTTGAGACCGACAAGAAGGGTGTCCTCGATCTTCCCCCCCTCCACGAACTCCCAGAAGCTCGCTCCTGATCGGCGCGGCGATCGAATGACCTGCGGTGCACGCGACATAGTCTCGGCACCGACGCACAGAACGATCTTCGCATCGTCAACGGCATCCGGCATGGCGATCTGCTGAAACGCGCTGATAACCGTCTGGAACCCGGAACCGCAGATGCGCTGGACCAACAGCCCCGGCGTCTCGATGTTCAAATGGCAACGCAGCGAGATGTTACGGGGAAAATAGATATCCTGGCAGCCGGGCGCAGTGAATTGATAGACGTTGGCCCCGATCGTCGCATCAATCTTCTCACGAGGAACGCCGCTGCGATGGATGACTTCCTCGGCGGCGAGAACACCCAGATCCTCGGGTGAGAACTGGCTGAGCGTGCCGCACTTGACCCCCACAGGCGTGCGGGCCGCCGCGGCAATCACTAAACGCGGTACATCATTCTGCTTCACTGGTAACCATCCTTTATGACTCCTGCTGCACCTCGATCACCTCCGGCGATGGTCGAGGAACGAACAATGCGTCGACCTTGTCCTTGAAGTTTTCCAACACCGTCTTACGCACGAGCTTCCCCGAAGGCGTCAGCTCTCCGTGGTCGAACGACGGCTCACGCTCGGCCAACACAGCCCGTTTGACGCGTTCGTACTTGATCTCGACCTGCGGGTTGATCCTCGCTATCTCCAAGGCAAACAGCTCGCCAACGACCGGGTTGTCGAGCAGCCCGTCCTCGGGGACGCCATGGTCCGAGGCCCAGTGCCGCAGATTCCCGAAGTCAGGGTAGATCAGCACTCCAACGAAATCCTTGCCGCTGCCGACGACCACGGCCTGATTCACGTAGGGCGATTCTCCGACCAGTGCCGTCTCGACGCGCAGAGGGTGCACCTTCTCACCCGTTGTCAGCTTGAAGGTCCCGTCCTTACGGCCCAGGATGCGCAACCCGTCCTCCGTAAACTCGCCCAGATCACCGGTCCGGAACCAGCCGTCCTCGGTCAGGACATGCGCCGTGGCCTCGATATCGTGGAGGTACCCTTCCATAACGTTCGGGCCTTTGACCTGGATCTCATGGTCGCCGTCAATCCGCACCGAAACGCCGGGCAACGGAATGCCGACGTAACCACTCTTCCACCGGCTGTCCTTCGTCGTGGCCGTAACGCAGGGCGCCGTCTCCGTCAGCCCCCACCCTTCGAGCACTGGAATACCGCGCTGACGGTATGCGGTCTCGACGTGCGCCGGCAGCGGCGCCCCGGCAGTAAAGACGAAACGCAGACGCCCCTTGAACACTGCCTTCTCGACCTCCGGATCATCTCTGCACCTGCTCATCAACAGATCATGGACCCGCGGAACGCTGAAGAAAACCGTCGGTTGAAACGCTTTCCAGTTCTCGATCAGACGATCGATGTCCTTGCCGCGAGAGTCGTCGAGACACAGCTCACACCCGCTGTACAACGTCATGAACCTCTCGAACAAGCCGCCGAAGCTGTGATGCCAGGGCAGGTAGTTCATGTAGGCGTCGTTCTCGTTGACGTCCCACATGATCGACATGGCTTTTTGCTGAGAGATGAGGTGCTGCTGGCACAAACGCACGCCCTTCGGAGCCCCGGTGGTCCCGGACGTGAACATTATGACGCACAGATCATCCGCCTGCACCTGGTCCAGCCGATCCTCCAACGTTTCCAGTGAAACACCCCCATCAGCCGTCAGCGCGGCAAAGTCAAGGGCTCCCCACGTCCGACATTCCTCATCGAAATCCATGCAATAAATCTTCTCGACCCAGGGAAGTTGGTCTCGATCGAGCTTGTCGAGTTGATGTTTTCCCGATACGACCACGAACCGCGGCCTGGCACGTTCCAGAATGTACGCAATCTGCTGCGGCAAGTACCCCGCGAAGATCGGCACCGTAACCGCGCCGATCGTCATGGCGGCCAGTTCGGACATGTACATCTCGGCGCGATTCTCCGAAATCATGCC
>JAUXGE010000142.1 GCA_030622435.1 Planctomycetota bacterium | reverse complement strand
CGGGAACCCGCGCCTCGAGCACCTCCGGATCGGTCAGCCGCGTGTTTGTCATATGCGTATGCACGGCATCGGCACCGTCGAAACCGGGCCCCGCCCCGGCCCCGCCGCAGATCGTCTCGTAGTAGCCGAACCGGTCGTTGCCCATCGACAGGTTGTTCATCGTGCCCTGACTGGCCGACACAGTCCCGAGTGCACCGAACACACAGTCCACGATTCGCTGGGAAGTCTCGACGTTACCCCCGGCTACCGCCGGACAGTCGCGCGGATCAACCGACGACGGCGGATCGAGAAAGCACGTCGGCAGGATCAGTTCGATCGGTGACAGCACGCCGGCATTGAGCGGAATTTCCTTCTCTATCAGGCAACGAAGACAATACAGCACGGCACTGGTCACGATCGCACGGTTCGCGTTCAGATTGCCCGGTAGTACCGGATCCGTCCCGGTAAAATCGAGCGTCGCGCGGTCCTTAGAGATGGTGATCGCCAGACGAATCGCGGAACCGCAGTCCAGACGGTCTTCGAAACGGCACACGCCGTCGGGTCGTTGACGCAGTGCCTCGCGCATCCGGCGATCGGCCGCAGTCTGAATGTGCCGCATATAAGCGTGCACGACGTCGATGCCGTATCTTTCGACCATAGCCTGTAGCTCGCGGACACCCGTCTGGTTGGCCGCGGCCTGGGCGGCGATGTCCGCCAGGTTCTCATCCGGCATACGCGACGGATACGGCACGCGGCACTCACCGTCACCGCCGCCCGCCAGCAATCGACGGAGACGTTCGTGCTGTGGCTTTCCGTCCTCGATCCAGCGAAAGGCGCGGATCACGACACCCTCTTCGGACAGCGAGGTGGAATCGGCCGGCATCGAACCGGGTCGCGTCCCGCCGATCTCGGCATGGTGGGCACGACTTGCAACAACGAACAGGAGCCTGCCCCCACTGTCATGTAGCGGTGTCACGACTGTGACATCATTCAGATGCGACCCACCTCGATAGGGATCATTGGTAACATACACGTCGCCCGGTGAAAAGACGCCGACATCCTCCATGAGCATCTTGATGCAATCGCTCATGCCGCCCAGATGCACCGGAATGTGCGGTGCATTTACCACCAGATCGCCCTGGGGAGTGAACACGGCACACGAGAAATCGAGCCGCTCCTTCACGTTGACCGACAGGGCGGTCCGCCTCAGCGTCGTTCCCATCTGCTGGGCCACCGAAGCAAACTGGTTATTGAACAGCTCGAGTTGGATCGGATCGACCTCGGCCGACACCACCTCGTGGGTGGGGACCGCCCGCGACTCCGTAAGAACGATATCCCCCGTATCGATGACCGCCGCTTCCCAGCCGGAGTCGACGACAATCGTGCTCGTGTCCTCGATGACCACGGCCGGCCCATCCATGCGCTGCCCGATATCAAGCTCACGGCGAACGTATAGTGGAACGGAGCGGCACAGTCCATCGAGCACCATCGACGTCGTACGCGGTCTCGCGGATGCTTGTCGCAGGTTCCCGTCCGGCTCGCGTGTCGAAAGGTGCTCCGATCGGGACGTCAATTCCACCCGAACGACGCGAACCTCGATTCCACGTCCTTCATGTACGTAGCCGTATAGCTGCCGGTGCATCGCCTCGAACAGATCCCGAGCCACCTCCATATCAACGGCAGGAACGGTGATCAGCGTGGCCTGACCCGCATAACAGAGGTCCATCGTGCGGACTGCGGGAGCCAAAGTCGTCGCATCGATCCGGTCACCCGTCATCGCCCGCCGAAGCTCGTCCGCGATCGACGTGAACACCGGCTCCAGGACGAAGCCCGCCCGGTCATCCAACGACTCGTGCACGCTACGTTGCCCGATCCGCTTCACATCCGCCACGCCGATCCCCACGGCGCTCAGGACACCGGCAAACGGGCTGCACAGCACACGTGACATGCCCAGCATTCGGGCGATCGCACATGCGTGCTGCGCCCCGGCACCGCCGAAGGTCGTGAGCGCATATTCCCGCACGTCGTATCCCTTGGCCAGGGAGACACGCTTGATGGCGGACGCCATATTGGCGTTGGCGATCTTGATGAAACCCTGCGCCAACTCGATGGGACCGACGCTCGAACCGCTGGCCGCGCGTATACGGTCGCAAAGGGCAGAGGCCTTGCGATCGACGGCGGCACGATCGAGCCGGAACGGGAAGTGTTCGGGCACCACCCGGCCCAACAGGAGATTCATGTCGGTGACCGTGAGCGGTCCGCCCCGATAATAGCACGCGGGACCCGGATCGGCACCGGCACTTTCCGGTCCGACCGTCAGCTTCTGCCCGTCAAACTCACAGATACTCCCCCCACCGGCCGCCACGGTCTCAACTGCCAGCATGGGTGTCATTATCCTGACACCTGCCTTGACCGTCTCGTAACTGTACTCGAACTCGTGCGGCGGCTCTTCGATACGCGAGACGTCCGTGCTCGTCCCACCCATGTCGAAGCCGATCGTCTTGCCCATCCCAGCCTGGCAGGCCACATGCCTGCAACCGACGACACCCCCCGCAGGCCCACTGAGAATCGTCTCCTTGCCCGGTGCGGTGGCGGCAGCGACCAGCCCGCCGCTGCTTGTCATGAGCCTGAGCGTCGCCTCCGGCATCGAGCTGCGGATGGATTCCACGTATCCCCGAACAACCGGCGCGAGATACGCATCCACGACCGTAGTGTCACCCCGTGGCACGATCCTCTCCAGCCGGGCTACTCTCGAGGAGACCGACACATGCGAGAAACCCACGGTCTCCGCAACACGGGCTACGATTTCCTCGTGAACGGGGTTCACATGGGCGTGAAGTAGGCAGATGGCCGGAGCCTCGATCCGAGACGCCTTCAACGCTTCGAGCTGCCGGCGCACGACGGACTCGTCCGGCGCGCGCAGCACTTCCCCCGTTGCGCTGAGACGCTCGTCGATCTCGATGACGCTCGTGGTCAGCTCGTCGCGTTTGCGGATGTTCAGCTCGAAAAGCTCGGGGCGATCCTGATTCCCGATCCTGAGAATATCCGCGAAGCCCTTCGTCGTGACCAGGGCCACCCTCGCACCCTTTCGCTCCAGCAGGGCGTTGGTGGCTCGCGTAGTGCCCAGCCGCACGTCGACCGCACCAATGGGATCTTCCAGCCCCAG
The DNA here is from genome assembly GCA_030622435.1 of Planctomycetota bacterium. Taxonomy (GTDB): domain Bacteria; phylum Planctomycetota; class Phycisphaerae; order UBA1845; family UBA1845. Next base: position 7,456 of record JAUXGE010000142.1, on the reverse strand, counting down.
GCCCATCAGGTACCGGATCGCCAGCACCGGAGCCTCCTCGTCACCGTAAAGCTCGTAGGCACTTCCTTGCAGTGCAGACGATTCGAGCGGCGGGTCCACGAGGAGGCAACCGGTATCGGAGTCGAAACCGGTTATGCACGCCGTCGCACGGCCTGTCATATCCGCCGTTGCACTCACGGCCGCGTCCGCCACGGAGTCCACCGCCGTGGTACGCTCCGCGTGTCCACCTGCGCGGCACGGCTCTTCTGTGCCGAGCAGTGTCATTCGGTATCCGATCCAGAAGTCTTTTGGATCGCCGATGCGCCGCCCGTCAAGGATGCACGCGGGTGTAGACCCCGGCTCGACAACGCCGCGGACAACACCCGAGCTGAGGAGCTTATGCGTGATCAACCGTCCGTCGGGCGCCCGCGCCACGACGTCAGTGAATGTCCCGCCGACATCGATGAAGAATTGCCAGGAATCGGAAGGCATAAGAATCGGAATTGCGAATGCCGAATAGCGAATTCAGAATGGGCAATGTCCGGCTGGCAGCCGCTCTTGACCCTCTTCATTCGCTATTCATTATTCGCCATTCCCCAATCATCTCCCATGGCACTGTTTGTACTTCTTGCCGCTCCCACACGGACATGGTGCGTTGCGGCCGATCTTCGGTTTGTCGCGGCGAATAGTCTCGACCTTGCCGTCGACGTTCTGAGCCCGCATAGCGGCTGCCTCGTCCGCAGCCGCCCCCGCGAACCCGGCGCCGGTGGAGTCGACGTGCCGAAATGATAGCGGTATTCCACCGCCACCTCCGTCAGCCGCTCCCCCGTCACCCGCCGCTTTGACTTTGAAGATCACGTCGGTGACGCGACCTGAGATCCGGTCCCACATCTGGGCGAACAGGTCGCGCCCCTCGATCGCGAACTGGCTCTGCGGGTGGGTCTGGTCGCCGCCGAGTGGCCGTTGCATAACCGCCGTTTTCAGGTGGTCCATCTCGAGGAGGTGGTCCTTCCACGCCTGATCGTAGAGCCGAAGAAGAACGTACTGCTCGAGGTGAGCCAGCTCCCACCGCAACATCTCCCGACCCTGGTCGATCAGCGCATTTCTCAGCATCGCCCCGTTTCCACCCTCCTCCGGGGTGGAGGCAGTTGCAGTTGCTTGTTCGAATTGCTTCTGATTCCACGCCATGCCGAACCGCTTCTTCGCCCAGGCGATGGCATCCTCGGGGCTCTTGCCGGTCGTGTGCTCGTCGATCTCCCGTTCGAGCCGCCCACCCTCGACGTATTCCCGGCTGACGGCCGTAAGCTTCTCGCGCAACGAGTCATGGGTTTGACCCTGTACATCCGCCAACGTCCAGCCGAGGTCGTACTTGCCGTTGGCCCAATGCACGATCATGTCTGCGACCGCGGCGTGATCCGTACGTTCATCGCCGAAGGCGTGATCGAGGCACCATTCGACCGGATAGCAGATTTTTCGCTCCCGCCAGGCCTCCTTGACCCGTTCGTCCAGCAAAGCGGCGATCTCGTCCCTGTTGGTCTCTATCAACTCGTCCGTATCGAGCTTGATATTGAATTTGCCCCGCGCCCATTCCGCCAGCGCGCGCCGGGGATAATTCTCATCGAGATACACGGCAATGCCGTCCAGGTTGAAGGCGTCGTAGTGTGCTTCGGCGGCCTCACACAGCGCGTCCTCGATTTCGACCGGCTCCATCTTGCGCAACTGGTTCTGTGTCATGGAGACCTTGAACGCCCGCCGAGCCCATTGGAGCAGCCCGCCGGTATCCCACTTGTTCGACGGCTCCTCCGGATCGATGTACTCGCCCAGCGACGTGCGAATCTGGTCACGGACCTCGTCCTTCGCCTTCTGCCGTATGCTGTCCTGCGCGGTTGTGAGGTCCTCGTCGTTGATGCTGTCCTCGTCGATCGTCAGCTCCATATTGGCCCGACACCACTCGACGACGCAAGTGCGATGGTAGTTGCCGCCCAGACACTGATCGAGCATGGTCCCGATGGAGTTGTCTATCGTGTCGAAGATCAGGCTCGGCAGGTCGCGTTGCTCCAAAATGCGCTGCCGCGCCGAGTAGAACTCCTTGCGCTGGAAGTCCATCGGCTCGTCCCACTCGAGCAGATGCTTCCGTGTCGAGTAATTGCGCTCCTCCACTTTTCGCTGCGCCCGCTCGATCCCCTTGGTGAGCCGTTTGTCCTCGAGGCTGGCACCTTCGGTGAAGCCGAGCTTCTCCATCATCTTCAGCATCCAGTCCGGCATGAACAACTTGAGCAGATCGTCCTGAAGGGAGAGGGAGAACCGTGATGAGCCGGGATCACCCTGCCGGCCCGAACGACCGCGGAGTTGGTTGTCGATCCGTCGGGCCTCGTGCCGCTCCGTTCCGATGATGTGCAGACCGCAAGGCACGCTGATCGGGCAGACACCCCGCCCCATTTTCGGGAAACGCGGGTCCAGCTTCGGCTTGAAGCAGTGCTCGCAGTTCGTTTCGGCGTCGTAATCCTCGCAATGGATACAACACTTCGTCACCCCGGGAGGGTAGAGATCCGAGTGCGCGGCACCCTCCGGCATCTCCTTGGGAACCTTGCACGTTGGGTAGACGACGCCCTCGCCGAGCTTGATGTCCGTGCCTCGACCGGCCATGTTCGTCGCGATCGTTACGTTCCCTCGCGGCGTCTTGTCTCCGCCTTTCACCGGGATCGTGCAGTGCCCCGCCTTGGCAACGATCTCCGCCTCGCGCGCATGGTTCTTGGCATTGAGCACTTCGTGGTCAATGCCGTACCGCTGTGTCAACAGGCGCGAGAGCTTCTCGGAATACTCGACGCTCGTCGTGCCCACGAGGATCGGCCTGCCACGAGCCAGATCGCCCATCACCTCGTCGTACGTCTCCAACAGGAACCGGATGACATTCTTGTCATTCAGGTCAGCGGCATTGAACTGCCGGATTGCCTCGTCGATCCGTTCGGTACTCTCCCCCTGCTGCGCCAGGACGGACCGCATAGCCGTCAGCGCATCGGCGATCAGAAACGGATCGGCCGGGCGGCCGCGACGGTGCACCTCGTGAATCTCCTCCACGATCTGCTCGTACTTCTGCTCGACGTCACGATACATCTTGTCGTTGTGGTCCACACGATTCACCGGGCGGTTCGTCGGGACCTCCACGACGTCGAGATTGTAGATCTTGTCGAACTCCGTAGCCTCCGTCAGAGCCGTACCGGTCATGCCCGCACGCAACGGATAGAGTTTGATGAAGTTCTGGATCGTGATCGTCGCCAGGGTCTGCGTCTCCTCCTTGACCTTCACGCGCTCCTTCGCCTCGACAGCCTGGTGCAACCCGTCGGACCACTGCCGCCCGAGCATCAACCGGCCCGTGAACGGATCGACGATGATCACCTGACCGTCTTGAACGACGTAGTCCGTATCGCACAGGTACACCTTCTGAGCCCGCAGGGCGTTCTCGATCAGATGAGGCCACTCCATGTTCGACCCGGCGTAAAGACTGCCGATGTCGAGCAGCTCCTGTGCGATGGTCACGCCGTCGTGCGTCAACCCGACCTGCTTCCGCTCCATCTGTACGATGAAGTACTTGCGGTATCGTTCCGAAGCCGGGAGTCTGAGAACCTCGGCCTCGTAGATCTGGATCGCCTCGACCTGATCGTCGGTAAGGAAGTCCGGTCCCAGCGTCAGGCTCGGCCTCTCGTCATCTTCGCCCTGTTGGTGTTCCGGCCCGGATGGTGCACGATGCTTGTCACCCTTGGAGCTGTCCGCGCGTTTCTCCTTGCAGCCGAGGATGTTCATCGCATCCTCGATCTTGGGAATGTTGTGGGTCTCCCCGTCGTACTTCGAGACGCTCGCCATCACTTTCCGGTCCCACACAGCCTGACGTCGAGCGAGCTCCTCCGCCACGTTCGCCGCTCGCGGATACCGGGTGACGTCGTCGTGGGTGGGTCCCGATATGATGAGCGGTGTCCGCGCCTCGTCTATCAGGATCGAATCGACCTCGTCGACGATAACGTAGTCGAGCCGTCCCTGGACCTGCTCGGGCAGGCGCGTCTTCATGTTGTCGCGCAGGTAGTCGAAACCGAACTCGCTGTTGGTCCCGTAGGTGAGGTTGCATCCGTATGCCTGATGGCGGATGCCCTCTCGACCACCCGGATCGACCTGCGCCTGGATGTAACCCACGCTGATGCCGACCAACTCGAAAATCGGCGCCGCAAACTCCGCGTCGCGCCTAACCAGGTAGTCGTTGACCGTGATGATGTGAATCTTTCGACCGCACAGCACGTTGAGGAAGGCGGCGAGGTGGCAGACGATCGTCTTACCCTCGCCTGTTTTCATCTCGGCGATCCTGCCCTCGAACAGAACACGACCCCCGATGAGCTGGCAGTCGAAGTGGCGATGAGCCTGTGCCCGTCGCGACGCCTCGCGCAGCACCGCAAACGCTTCGCTCGTCACGCCCACCTCGTCCATAAGCTCGATCAGCTTGGCGTTGCGCCGACGGTACTCCTCTCGGTGAAACTCCTCGAACCGCGACGAGGGATCGAGGGCGTTCCACCACTCGTGCAGGGGTGCCAAAACGGTTTCCGCATCCTCCCGCAAACGGGTCGCCCGAGTACGAAGATCCTCACTCAGCTCGACGCGCAGCGCCTGCCGTAACGCCTCACGCTCCTCTTCCGGCGCCTCGTCCACCTTGCCCGACGCCACGCGCTCCAAGAACCGCTTGTCGAAGTCGCCCCGCTGCTCCGCCTCGCGCTCATTGATCGGCGAAACCTGCCTGCGGAAGACCTTCAGAAGCCGGTCGTTGCGCGTCCCGAAGATCTTCCTGGGCAACCCCTTGACGATCCGGATGACGGATGAAGTGGCCTGTGTGACTAACATTGTAAGTCCCTGTGAGTCTGAATGAACTCGTTTGAAACACTGTGTGACGGGAACGTGAAACCACGACCGCGGGGGAAAGGATGAATGCTACGGACCGTGCAGACCCCCAATCCGCGAAACGGCCAGCTCACGCAGGTGCCGCGCCTGGGCCGCACAACCCGCACCGGAAACAGCACGAACCTCGAGCCCGATTCCACGCGCAGCCAGCGCATCGACACACACTGTTTGTACCGTCCCCACAGACTGCACAGAGACCGCAATCCACGCAGCATGCAGATCCACGGCCGAGGTCATCCTGGCCACCCTGCGGGGCTCGGCGCGATGTACGAACACCACGACCGAAGCGAGCATCGCAACGGCAAATGAAGCGGATGCACCGGTTATCCGCCGGGCGGTCATCCGAGATATGGAATCGAGGCTGCTCATGGTCCGGGATTATACCGCCCAAACCACTGGACAAAAAGGAGACAGCCCCGACCGATTCCAATCGGAACCGACCGGGGCTGGGGGCAAACGTAAGATCGACAGTCGGGCTGCTACGGAATACGCCGCCGTCGAGTCGCCATCATGGCCACAAGACCCATGAACGAACCGAACAAGCCCATGATCATCCCGAAACCGCAAAGCACCCCACCGGGGCGCTGGTCTGAGCTATCGGGAATGTCCTGCGGAGCATCGGGATCGGACGGACCGTCATCATCATCGTCGTCGTCAGGTCCGATGCTCCGTGCGATGACCAGGATCGTCTCCGGTTCGGTGCGATTCACGCCGCCGCGTGCGTCGGACACCTCCAGTTCGACCATGTAATCGCCCGGCTCTGTGAACAACTTGTTGACTATCGGGCCGATCAGGACATCCTCGATCTCGCCGTTCAGCATGAATTCCCAACGGAACTCCAGCGGATCACCGTTCGGATCGTAGGAGTTGCGCCCGTCAAACGTAATTGTCACGGGTGCGGTGCCCGTCCGAGGGCCTGTCGCAATGTAGGCTCGCGGAGGCAGGTTGCCGGTGTTGTCGGCTACGACGATTTCCTGAGTCGCATTCCTCGATGCGTTATTCTCGTCACGAACCGTCAGCCGCACAACGTAGCCATCCGCGTTTGGCTCATCATACATATGCATCACCACCGGTCCCGTCCCGGTCCGACCGTCACCGAACAACCACCGGAACGACAGTGTCGTATCGTCACCGTCCGGATCGGTCGACCGGCTCGCGTCAAATGTGAACACCGTTGCTCCGGCGTAACCGCTGGTCGGGTTGACGGTAAACAATGCGGTCGGTGGGCGATTCTCGCCATCATCATCGTCGCCGGTCCCGTCACCGCTGATGATCACCGTCTTGGCCGTGCTGTTCGTGTTCGGCGGATTTTCTGCGTCGGCAACGGTCAACGTGATCGTATACGTGCCGGCGGACGTGAAAGTGTGTTTGGCAGTCATTCCGGTGCTCGTGCTCGTCTGATCATCCCAATCCCAGAGGTACGAGGTAATCGTGCCACCGGTCGGACGGTCGAACGAGAGGGATCCGTCCACCGTGAATTCCTCGTCGAGCTCCGGCTCCGCCGGATCGATCGTGAAGATCGCCCTCGGATCGGACGAACCGACGGTTGCCTCACTCACGACGATGCTCACCGGACCCCATGTCGTCAACCCGCCCCGATCATCGCGCACTTTCGCAAGCGTCGCGAAAGAGCCGTTAGTCTCTCCGGACGGCAGAACGTACGTATGGGGAACACTACCATCGGTCGCACCCACGGCCCCTGTGAGCGGAAAAATCTCGTTCGGCGTGCCGTCGCCCCATATCCACTCGACCGTCAGAGGATCCTCATCCGGATCGAACGAACTGGCGGCGTTGAAGACGACCTCCCACGGATCCGGCCCCTCGAGCGAAGTATACGTGATAACCGCCTTCGGATTCGTATTCCCGGCCAGAATCGTGATCGTGGCGGTATCCTGTTTCCCGCCCCCGTCGATCACTGTCAATGTCGCTACGAAAGTGCACGTGTTCTCCTCCGTACACAACGTGCCATCCTCCTTAGAACGATACAGGTGCGTTTTGCTCTGAGACCCCGTTCCCGGCGTGAGGTCGTTGTTCGCCGTCTCTCCATCTCCGAAATCCCAATAATAGACGAGCTGATCGGACGGCGTTTCCGTATCGCTGGATTGCGCCGCACTGAACTGAACTTCCAGCGGAGCCGGTCCACTGATCGGCGTCGCCGTGATCACGGCATCCGGCGAATTGTTCGTGACTTCGATGTCAACGGCCGCCTCCCCGAAACGCGCCGTCCGCGGATTGGTGACCCGCAGGACCACCGTGAACGTGCCGGCGTTCTGGAACGAGTGGACCGGTTGGGCGCTATTCGCCGTCGCGCTCCCGTCGCCGAAGTTCCAGAGGTAAGTGAGTAACTCCCCGTTCGGGTCGATGGAACCTCGACCATCGAAGGTAACCCGCAACGGTGGATCGCCCGCCAATGGCGATGCAGCGATGACGGCAGTGGGATCCTCTTTGATCTTCCCGTTGATGATCGTCGCCGTCCGGCTCACAGCCGTAATGCCGGTGGTCGTGAACGTGAACGTATCACCGAAACCGAAACACCCCT
>JAUXGE010000193.1 GCA_030622435.1 Planctomycetota bacterium | reverse complement strand
TCAAAGAACATCTCGACCATTACAAATATGCTAATCGTTCCCCCGAATTTTCGGCAGAGTACTACCGAAAACAGGGAGAAGAGTTTTTACAACAGCTTGAACAATTACTTGCGGAATCTAACTACCTGATCAGCAGCCACATGACTATTACTGACATCGCTATATTCCCATTTATTCGCCAGTTTGTTTTTGTCGACAAAGACTGGTTTGACCAAAGTCAGTATGGAAATTTAAAAATATGGTTGAACGGGTTGTTAGAAATGGAATTATTCAAGGATATAATGAAAAAATATCCCCAGTGGACGACGGGCAACAAGGGTGTAGAATTCTAAATGTTTAGCACCAGCTTTCCATTAATTTTCGGAAAAGAAAATATCGCCGAAATATGATGTCGCAGACTGTCCCGTATTATCACCATCCACCATTATCGCAAGCACATCTATATGGCTTATATCCTCGCCAAATGACGCCTTAAAGTCTTCGCGGATATTACGCTTTTCTTTTATCAACTGATTGGCCTTATTATCACCGGATTGAACAGCAATCATTTTAGCATTGCTAGTATAAGCATTCGGCCAGCTGCTACTTTTTGGCTCATGGCTAGCCCACACATAATTTAATGCTTTAGTTTTCCAGAAAAATATTCCGCCAGACACAACTACATATACTCGCGCCGCGTCACGAACAGCGCGCCAACCGTGAGCAGGATGCAGGAAGATGGCAACGACAGTAGAGCGCCAAGGGCGAGGCCGATCGGCGGCCGCCCACCGGTCCGAATGATCACAACGGAGGGAAGTAACGTCAGGGCCGTCACCACGTAGCCAATCCCCCCGAAGGCGAGCATGAACGCCCCACGTCTCAACGAGCGGACCCAAACAGACGGCGCGAACCGAAGGAGGTGGGCCTGCGTGGACTCGCTGATTCTGCTTCCGCACTCGGAGCACACGCCCGCGGTCGTTTGCCCCCGAAGGTCATAGCCGCACCCGACGCACACAACGCCTTCGGCGACCTTCGGGACCGTTCCAGGTTCAAGTGTCGGATCGATGCCATCCGGTGCGCCATCCCGCAACCGGTAACGGCGGCCGCTCTTCTCGACAACAAGAACCGGGACGTCCTCCTGCCGAAGCGCCTCGGCGGCCGAGGCGATGGCCATGGCGATCTGCTGGGGTGATTCGAAAAAGACCTGCGGGATCAGAACGTGATACCTGTTCAACATGAAGGTGAGCCGACGAAGGCTGTCGTGGCACCATCCGCAGACGCCGCGTGATGTCGGCAGGTTGAGGATCAGGGTAACACCGCGGTCCATTCCCAGGTTCGACAAAGTGCCGTACTTGCGTATGCGCACTTCAGCGATGCACCGGAGTGGGATCCTCGTTCCGCCCAACACACGCAGGGGCCACGGGGCGATGGCGCCGGCCTCGATGTTCAGCGTACGGCACAGCAGTGGCAGCACAACGCACACCAGTTGGATGAGCACCAGCATGACGACAAGGCAGCCCACGACGAGCACGTGGATCGCTTCCAGCAGCGGCGGCAACGGGCCGATCAGAGGCGAGGTCAGATGGTCAATCCAACGTGATCCAGCCGTCAGGACGAGCAAGGTAAGACAGAGTGACGTCGGTCCAATGGCGCGACGCAGCACTCTGCCTGCTGAGATCGTCGCAATGGTTCGGTTGGACTGACGTGTGTCGTCTCCCACGCAAAGCATCCCAAGGTCGCGGGTTTCCCCGAGACCCAATCGCTTCCTGAATCGACCGGCGTGCCTGTGCACACACGACGCCCATTCTAACCGACATTTCCCATATACCCGACATTTCCCATATACCAGGCTCCAGGGGGCCATCCTACCCGAACCGCGCCCGTAAGGAAGCGGCTGGACCACCCGGAACGCTTGCGTCGCCCGGAGCCCCCGAACCGGCGACGATCCCCAATCCGATCCGCGCCCGTAAGGAAGCGACCGGACCACCCGGAACGCTTGCGCCGCCCGGAGCCCCCGAACCGGCGACGACCCTCAATCCGAACCGCGACTGTGAAGGAGCGGCTGAGTCCACTGTCCTAGGTCCGCTTCCTGACGGGCGCGGTTCTGCGTCTGGGCCGCTTCCTTACGGGCGCGGTTCTGCGTCTGGGTCGCTTCCTTACGGGCGCGGTTCTGTGCAAGAAGATAGCGCCGGTTTGCCGCTTCCTGACGGGCGCGGTTCTGCGTCTGGGCCGCTTCCTGACGGGCGCGGTTCTGCGTCGGTGCCGCTTCCTGACGGGCGCGGTTCTGCGTGTGGGCCGCTTCCTTACGGGCGCGGTTCGGATTGGGGATTTGCCGCTTCGTTACGCGCGCACGACCTGGGCAAGGTGCGGCTTATCCAGCACGTCGAACCGCGTTTCGACGGCCTCGATGGGTTCACCACGCTGGGTGATGTTCCACGGGTGGATCGGGCCGAGCTGACCCGAGCCGATCCTGAGGTACTTCAGGCCGTAGGTGTTCAGACCCATCACGCGTGATGCCGTCGCATCCGTCGCCACCAGGTTCCGCCCCATGATGAGGCAGTCCGCGGGCTTCGGTGTGCCCATGATCGGCCCGTCTCCTTCCATGCCGACAATGCCGTCCACAATGGCCAACGCAGGCCGGACAGTGGCGTTGATGTCCAGGATGGCCTCGTCGATCCCCTGCCAGTGAAGTACGTTCTTCGGCCATCCGTAGACGACACCCGGCATGACACCGAACAGATTCTTCATGGCGCAGGTGACGCCCACCCAATGATGGGTCTTGAGCTTGGGCATTGAGACGACCAGGTCCGCCCGCAGCAGAGTTCGCGGAAGGTAGAGCGACTTCAGCGACGTCCAGCTTCCAGCGTTCGGGACCTCGACGACGTCGTCGTGGTTCAAGTCAACGAACGTCAGGCCGGCTTGGGCCAACGCCTGCCCCATGCCGGACTCGTCGAGTACAAGCCGGCTGTCGCGCCGGTGTCCCTGGCCTTCGGCGACGATGACTTCAAGCGCATCGAGCCGCCTGAGCGCCTCCGCCGCCGCGACCACGACGGCCGGGTGGGTGTTGATGTGCGCGCGACCGACGGCCGTCTCCACGAGGTTGGGCTTCAACAGCACCCGCTTGCCGGCGATGTCATTCCGGCTGACCCCGAGCGTCCTCAGGCCGTCACTGACAAGGCCGGCTAGATCGGCCCGGTAATCGTCCGCCTTGCCCACGAACACCTCTGCGCGATAGCCGTGCTCGTGCCGCACTCCGTGCCACAAAGCCCCACCGATTCCGCCGCCCAGCAGCAGCGCTCCGCCGGCACCAAGCACCTCCCGCCGGGAGAGCATCCGCTTCTTTGTGGTAGTGCACGTGCTATCCCCGGCGTTCATAGCTGCCCCCTTTCACGCCCGAGGTCAAAGGACCGGGAATGGCCGCAGCGAGCAGGAGCAACCCGTCCTCGAGTGGCCCCGGTGCCTGCACCGAACTCGCCGTGGCGCACTGCGCGAGCCACGTGTCCGCTTCTTCCGGGCGCTCCTGCCAGGATGCCAACCCGAGCAAGCCCCAACCCAGTGAGACGGGGGAACGAATATGACGGAGCGTACTGTTCAAGTAGTCTACCGCCGGGGCGACGCACGCCTCCCGCGGCTCGCCGGCCAGCGCGGTCAAAGCGACTCCGGTCGTCGCCGGAAACGGGCAGAGCGTGTTCTCGAAGACACGTACGTTTCCGTAGTTCCAACCACCGTCCGAGAAGGCGCGATTCCACAGCAGCTTCACCGCCTCTCGCGTGCGCGCGTGAGCGGCCCTGCCGGTGGTTCGAAGGGCGAGCGTTGCGTAGGCGGTCGGCTCCACCCACGAGTATGTTCCTTCGACCCACGGCCATCCCTGTAGAGTCTGGTCGTGTGCTAGTATATCGGGCCTTGGCGATATCCTGCGCCCTGCCGTTGCCAGAAGCCACTCGACTCCTCGATCGATTTGGTTCTCATAGGGTTGGGGTGATCTGGAGCAGGCCAGCATCCAGGCCATCACGGCGAGTCCCGTCGGCCAGCAGGGTGATGCCATGCCCGCCACAGCGGGCACACCTCCATCGGGGCGTTGCAGCGTTGCCAGGGATGCCAGGCCGCGATCCCATCGGTCCGGCTCCACTGCGTGCGCGTGCAGCGCGAGACAGGCGATTGCGGTCGGCTCAGCACCCGTAGGGCTCTGCGGCCGGTAACCCCAACCTCCCCCGTCGTTCGCAGCAGCCAACAGACGGTCGATAAGTGTACGCTGCCATGACATAGAGACCGACGGGTTATCGTCGGTCCCTTGCGATGCCTTTAGCGCTGACCGCCGGCGCACGTGTTGTGTCGGAGGCCGGGACTTTCAGGGAAAGGCCAGTGGCGTTGGACGTCGCGACGGGGCATGGTCCGGAAGAAACCGTGTCGGCCGGTTCGTGCTCGAAGAAACGGTCTGATGCGGTTTCTCGCTAGTGCCGTACGTTTGTCACCCCGATAATGCCTCCGTTTTATGGGGGCTTCCTAGTGTCGATCGTGACTCGCGCGTCAGCGTATCCCACTCAAGGTGGCGAGTTTGCCGATATGCCCTTTGACTATACTCTCGACGTATCGGAAAGTTCGGGTGTGAAGGCGGACGTTAGCAGCCTTCTCATCGAGAAGCAGCACAGACCTTTGGGTGCTTACCGGTCTTGTGGGCAGCGTAATCATGATACGCACACTCATCGCCTCCCTCGTCTTGGCGCTCACGGCAGCGGTCGCCGAAGTCATGATCCGCTGGCACCTGTCACCGGAGAACGTTCAGGCACCTCAACTGGCGCTGGCCGTCTTCTCGAATGTTGCGGTTCTCGGTCTTGGGGCCGTGGCCCTCAGCGCGGTCGGCTGGTGCGTCGGCCGTCTGGTTGCCCGTGTCTGTCCGAAATGGCGATCCGGCGTTGACGCTGTCGTGCCGAGCGTTTTGCTCGGTGTCGTTGCAGCCGTGCTGTTTGTCCTGACGGAGGGTTTGGGTATTGCCCCGGTCATCGAGAATGTGGCCCTCATCGTCCCATGTGGCGTTCTGCTCGGGGCTGGAATCGGCGCCTACGCACTGTACACGCAACGCAGAGGCGTCCAGCGGCTGCCTGCTTCTCTGTGCGTTGGTGCCGCGGTTGTCTGGGTGGTCTGCATCGTGGCGACCGCGCTGGGCGTTGCCCGGACGAACACACAGATCGGGCAATGGGTGGACCGTGCCGCTGATGGAGGCGGAGCCTCGACGCCCGCGTCTGCGCCGAACGTCATTCTGGTTGTGGTTGACACCCTGCGTGCTGACTGCGTCGGTACATCCCCTGGTAGACCGCGGAGTCTGACCCCGAACCTGGATCGCCTGGCCGAATCCTCCGTGGTCTACACCAATGCGCTGAGTACTTCGCCCTGGACGCTGCCGAGTCACGCCAGCCTCTTTACGGGACTTTATCCCGAGATGCACGGCGTGAACTGGGGGCATTATGCATTGGACGATCGATGGCCAGTCCTGTCGGAACTCTTGAAGTCAAAGGGCTACAGCACGTTTGCGATTTCCAACAACTGGCTCTTGAGCAGAGAAAACGGTTTTGCCCGTGGGTTCGACACGTACATTGAAACCGCGACCGATCCATCTTTGAAGGGCTGGCGTCTGGCTCTGCAGTGCGGCGTGTCGCGGTCGCTTGTCAGCGGCTTGGGGCTTGCACCCGAGGTTGCCGAAGACGCCGGATCGACATGGACCAACTGGCTTGTGGGCAGACGTCTGGCACGCCGGGATTCGTCCGAAGGTCCGCTTTTCCTTTTCATCAACTACTTCGAGCCGCACGATCCGTATCGTCCTCCACCGCGATTCGCCCGGCGGGAGCTGACGTCCGAGGATCGCAAGGCCGGCCGCAACCTGGATCAAAGAGAGCAGTACCTTGCCGCACATGCGTGCGGGCGGCGCGGTGTCTTCAGTCTCGCCCAGATCGATCTTATGAAGAGGTTGTACGACGTAGAGGTTGCGTATCAGGATCACATGATCGGCGAGTTACTGGACACGCTCGAATCAGCAGACCTGTTTGATAATTCCTGGCTCGTCGTCATGAGTGATCACGGAGAGCTCTTCGGTGAATGGGACATGGTTTATCACACCGCGAGCTCCCATTATCAGCTTCTGCATATTCCGCTTATTGTCCGACCGCCCGGTGGCACGGACGGTCGGCGCCTCGAGGCACCGGTTCAGCCGGTCGATATCTTCGTGACCTTGCTGGAAGAGGCCGGCGCGGAAGTGCCTACGTCGGTGTGCCGCGCGTATCGTCTACCTTTGCGCGAGGACGACCCGGTCGAGCGCGTTGTGTCGGTGGCGCAGTCTCACGGCGCGTCTATCGCAGGACTATCCATGACTCAGCGCATCGACATGCAATCGGACCTTGCGCGCTGGCTGACCTGGGTCGATTCGGTCCATGCGGACGATTATCTGCTGGAGATGGGATCGGGCGGTCACCAGGCGCTGTTTCAGATAACCAACGATCCAAAGATGGAACTGGACCAGGTGCAGATCATGCCCCGGAAGGTGCGCTCGCTGGCGGAAGCCTTTGGGGCCTGGCGTGCCGAAGTTGAAGATGTGAGGAGGGACAATGAAAAGGAAATCCATGCGCGGGTGCGTCCCGGCGGTTCTAATCGCCGTGTGGTGTCTGCTGGGCCCAGCCGCTAACTCAGCCGAGGCCTACATCGACCCGGGCACGGGGGCCAGCATGCTCTCGTGTCTTGGCATCCTGTTGGGCATTGTGGGCACGGCCTTCGCGATCAGCTTCGTTCAGATCAAGCGTTGCTGTTCGTGGCTGGTGATGCTTGTCGCATCCCGTCGTGCGTCTGCCCGCACAAAGAGAGAGGGAACGGAGACTTGAGGAAACGGGGACCGTACTCGAGAGTCCTGATTCTGGGCATGGACGGCCTGGATCCGGCGCGGGTCGCACGCATGGTCGGTGCCGGCGAACTACCGGCTTTTGCGCGCCTGCAACGCGAGGGCCGGCTTGGCGAACTCGCCACGAGCAATCCCGCCGAGAGTCCAGTGGCCTGGTCATCCCTTGCGACGGGCTGCAATCCCGGGAAGCACGGGATCTTTGATTTCATACACCGCGATCCCCGCGGCTATGTCCCTCGACTTTCCCTCCAAAGAAGTGAGACCGGGAAGTTGACGTCGGGCGGAGGCTACGTGTGCGCGCGGCACCGGCCGGGTTTCTGGCGGCACACATCGGACCTGGGTGTGCCGACCACGGTAGTGCGTTGGCCGGTGACGTTTCCGGCCGAGCCCGTCAACGGCCGGTTTCTTGCCGGTCTCGGCGTCCCCGACGTGTGTGGTCGCCTCGGCAGGCACACTCTCTACACGACGGCTGCGCACAAGGAAGACGAAGAGAGCGTCCTTCCGGTGGCCTGGAAGAGGAACCGGATCGTCACACACCTGATGGGGCCTGAAGTCACGGGACTTGCCCGTGCCCGACCCAGCCGAGCTAAGCTTGTCATCGAGAGGACAGACAATGGTGTGGCGTTGTCGGTGGGGACTCAGTGTCATCATGTGGAGCTGGGCCAATGGTCGGACTGGTTCAACGTGCGTTTTCAATGGGGACCTGTCCGCATTTGCGATGCGCTGGTGAAATTCCATCTCGCCGGCGTGAACCCCGACCTCTGTCTCTCGAGCACACCGCCGCAGATCGATCCGAAGAACCAACTCTGGCCGTTGACACAACCGGCGGATTACGGAAGCGAACTCGCCGACCTGCTTGGCCCCTTCTACACGCTCGGGATGCCGGAGGACACACACGCCGTCACGGAAGGCCGGTATGGTCTGGGCGCTTTCCTTCAGCAGTGTGACGAGATAGACCGGCAGAGGCGTGCGATGTTGGAGTGCGAGTTGAACCGGTTCGACGAAGGGGTACTGGCCTTCGTGTTCGATGCCGGTGATCGGGTCCAACATATGTTCTGGTGCATCGACGATCCGACCAGTCCGACATTCGACCCGATTCGAGCCAGGGAGTACGGGCATGTCATCCCCGATCTCTACCGCCAAATGGACGGTGTGCTCGAAACAGCGCTCACTTCCGTCGATGATGACACGGCTGTTTTCGTCGTGTCCGACCACGGGTTCACCTCTTTTCATCGCGCTGTGCACGTCAACCGGTGGCTTGTCGAGAACGGTTTCATGGTGCTGAAGGACAAGGGCGAGGGGCGCTCCTTGCTTCAGGATGTCGATTGGAGTCGGACGCAGGCGTATGCTGTTGGCTTCACCGGGATCTACCTCAATCGCGCCGGGCGTGAATCGAGCGGCACTGTGAAAGCCGGTGACGACGCACAGGGTGTTTTGCGAGGACTGACTGCGGGTTTGTGCGGAGCGAGAGATCCGGACTCCGGCGCGAGCATGGTCCGGAACACCTATCTCGGCGACGAGATCTACTGGGGTCCTCACGTTGCCGATGGACCGGATCTGCTGATAGGCTTCGAGCCTGGATATCGGGCCAGTTGGCAGACGGCACTCGGCGGCGTCCCCGGTGGTGTCGTCATCGACAACGACAAGCTCTGGGCTGCCGATCACCTGGTCGATCCGACCGCCGTGCCCGGGGTGTTGGGCACGAACCTCCCGATTGCTTGTGAGCTTCCCGTCGGTATCGACCTGGCTCCGACCGTATTCGACTGCCTTGGATTGCCGGTCCCTGACGGTCTGGATGGAAGTTCCTGGCTTGGCGAAGCCCCGGCACGCAAGCCCACACCCGACATTCAGGAGGAGCCTGCGCTCGAGCCGGTGGGAGCCCTCCAGCACGACACCGCTCCGGACGGCCTCGACGATGAGCAGCGAGCGGAACTGGAGCGGCACTTAGCGGACCTCGGCTATCTGTGACTGCATGACGCACTGATGACATGACCTGTCCAACGCCGCGATAGCAGCCTGTTGAAGAAGTCGCTTCCGGTCGCCCCAATGTAGCGCCACCCCTCGTGGGTGGCGTCATACGGACATTCTCGTCGCCCACAAGGGGCGACGCTACATTATTCATCAGGCTGCTAGCCGGGTCGTGGAGAGCTACCGCTCCTGGAACTCC
>JAUXGE010000084.1 GCA_030622435.1 Planctomycetota bacterium | reverse complement strand
GCGACGAGAATGTCCGTATGACGCCACCCACGGGGTGGCGCTAAACGATGGGTTGGGTGTCCCATGGCTTCAGGGGCTGTCGATTTAATCGGTTTGGATTAACACTACAGCGCAAAGTCCTAGATCCAAACACCGCGGAATTCGTCGTAATCACAGTTATGACAAGCGCTTACGGCCCACGCCCACAGCCAAGCCCCGTGTCGCATCCGACATCGCTCGCGCGAATCGTAACTGCTTATAGAGCCTACGGTTACGCACATATTGGGCCAACGACTTTGCGCTGTAGTGTTAGTTACCGCTCCTGGAACTCCGGTAACGCCTCGGTCTCGCCAGATTCGGCTGCCGCAACCGGCAAAGCGGCGGTCCGATAGCCGACCACCCTCTGATTTTCCCCTCATTTAATCTCTGCCGTCGGACTATTCGTGTTTTTCGTTTGCACGAGAGCCATTGGTATTCGAGGCTAAACACATGGAGCTGCCCATAGGCGCGCGCCTGCGCTCTGTGGGAGCGGCTTTCCTCGAAGAAGCGAAGGGACAGGACCGTGAAGGATTGCTTTCAGAAGCTGATGCGGTTGCTCCGGTCCGATGACGGACCTACGGCTACAGAGTACGCGGTGTTGCTGGCAGTTATTTGCATTACCGTGCTCGGCGCGATGAGTCAGTTTGGGGACCACATGGGTAATCTGTACACGATCATCAACACGACTCTGGATGTGTTCTGATCGAACTGACTTGCGTACCGAGAGTAATGCCGTTTAGAAGTCTGTCACATAGACCATGAGCCGTTGCGATCACCTGAACGTTCTTGTTGTGGCCGGGAACGCCCGACACGATCCTCCACAACACAAGCAGAAGGTGTGCGCTGCGTCCCTGCTCTCTGCATATGGTGCAGTCGTCCTGCGTCGATGGTGAACGTGGGATGGGGGCATGAACCGATAAGCGAACGTCATGGGTGGCTGTCGAAAAAACAAACGAAATCGACGGGACTCATTTGCTTCGCCTTCGTTTGTTTCGTACGTTCGATGTAGTGGGAATCGAGTCGGCAGTTTGTCGCAGACACTGCCGAACGAAAGCACGAACGAGAGCATCGTTCCGCATCCCATTTTATCTGAGCCATTGCGGCCGGCAGACGTGGTTGTTCACTTGCATGTGACGCGCTGATGTCGAGCCTCGATTTCTGGCAAGTGCTCGTGCCCCTGGAGGTTCGAGTAGCCGACAGGGAGGAGCCGGGACCGTATTTCGGTGCCTGGGTATTCCTTCGACAAACATCTGGGTTGATTTCATCAGCCCCCAATCAGTGAGGAGTTACAGATGAATCTGGTGAAGCGTTTCCTGAAGTCCGAGGATGGCCCTACGGCCACAGAGTATGCCGTCATGCTGGCTCTGATTATCATCGTCGCGCTCGGTGCGATTACCGGGTTGGGAACGACGGTCGATACGATTTTCACGAACGTCGACACCGCCCTGCCGACCGGTGGTGCAGCCAGCTAGTCCGCGTGTGAATTGTGTGGGAAATGCCGCCGCCGCGGTGGCGGTGGTATGACACTTGGTGTGATGCCAGGCCGGTGGGCGCTGCCGAGAGACGGTGGCGCCCACCGCCTTACTCACCAACCGAGTGAAGTGCGAAGGGGAAAGAAGAGGTTAAGAACGTGGTGGGGCGAGATCCGCGAAGGCGGAAACACACTCGCCGGAAGGCTTTCTCTAACGCACTGGAGTAATTCCGATGGAATTCGGGTTCTGGCACGTAACCTGTGCGGTTCTCGTCCCCGGTATTTTGCTGGCCTCATGGATCGACTACTCACAGCGGCGGGTTCCCAACTGGCTGAATCTCGCCTTGATCATCGTGGGTTTTGCGGTTCAGGGGTGGTTCTTCGGCTGGTCCGGATGCGGAATCGGTTTCGCCGGCATGGTAACCGGTTTCGGACTGCTCATCATTCCGTGGCTCATGAACGGGATGGGAGCGGGAGATGTCAAGCTCATGGCGGCCATCGGTGTTTGGATGGGACCGCTACTGACGCTCTACTCGTTTGCGCTCGGTGCCGGGATCGGTGGATTGGCAGCGATCGTCATGATCGTATCTACCGGTCGGCTCCGTATGGCATGTACGAATCTGGGCATCATACTTACGAAATGCTCAAACCCGCAGTTGGCCTTCGGTGAATTCGGCTCGGCCAAGAGCTTCGGGTCCACGTCGCAGTTGCTTCCGTATGGAGTGCCGCTGACGGCAGGGACGCTCATCATTCTGGCTGCGACGGTCTTTGGGTGGTGGGGGTTTTAATGATGAACACGAGACCACGTGTTAGGCGGGTGCGGCGAGGCAGAAGGGCTCGGGCCGCGGCGGTTGTCGAGTTTGCCGTTGTTCTGCCGCTGCTTCTTACGATCCTCTTCGGGATCATCGAGTATGGGTGGGTCTTCATGGTACGCCAGACATTGCAGAACTCCGCCCGTGAGGGGTGTCGCCTGGCCGTATTGCAGACCTCCACGGACCCATATGACAATGTCCTCACTCGCATCCAGCAAACCATGAGTCCGACCGGACTTGCCGGCTACGAGGTCGCGATGACACACGCGACTGCGGGCAATCCGATCGAGACCGTGTCGGTGTCCGTGCCCTACAACGATGTGTCGTTGATGGGCGGGTTCTTCGGAACGCACGACTACGATCTGGTCGGTCACTGCAGCATGCGAAAGGAGGGAGTTGCCGACTGATACACGTCGGCAGCACCTGACTGATAGCCCACCCGACCGTGTGGCACCGGGTTCCAACCGGTAATAGACGGGCTCCAAGCCCGTGCTCGAGGCCTCGGGATTTGCAAGACAGCGTGATCACAACGCATGAGCCCCGCTTGACGGGGCTTTGTGCTTTTTTGGACTCGGCAGGTGTCATCTCAGGCTAGGTGTCATTTCGGCTACGACTCTTCGTGCAACAGCTCACTTTGGGAAAAGCGCGCTCGTGCTTGTCCCCGCGGCGGGCGCTTGGTATAATGGGGGGTTGGCTTGGCGGGCGCGCTGGAGGAAGTTCCCCATAAGTCAGAAAGTCTGTCAATAGCGCCGAGCATAGTTGGGCGGGCAGGCTGAACGCGGTCCCGAGGAATCTGCCCCTGGCTGGAGGAGGACACATAATGCACATCCGAAGATTGATGACCTTATCGGCTTTGGCGGTCGGGCTGGTTCTGTTGGGGGTTGCGTCGTCGGTATCGGCGGACGACGTGGATGGAGACGGCGTGAACGACGGCATCGACGCGTGCGACAACACGCCCGCCGGTGCGACCGTTGACGCCGAGGGGCGCCCGCTGGGCGACATCGACCGGGACTGCGACACGGACTTAGACGACTGCGCCCTCTTCCAGCAAGGGTTCACAGGTCCGCAGACGCCTGTCTTCCTCGCAACCGTCACCGTCGGGAACCCCGGCAACGCGGACGATACGTATGGCGACGGCTACGGCGGTGTGGACTACATATACAACATCGGCAAGTACGAGGTAACGGCGGCAGAGTACGCCCATTTCCTCAACGCCGTGGCGGGGGTAGACACGTATGGGCTCTACAACACCAGCATGTGGTCAATGCAGTATGGGTGCAAGATCGAACGTTTCGACGGCAGCGGCACAGAGGGCGACCCATACCAGTACCGCGTGACCGACGAATGGGATGACCGCCCCGTGAACTTCGTATCCTGGGGTGATGCGGCGCGGTTTGCCAACTGGCTGCACAATGGCCGACCGAAGGGGGGTCAGGGGCTTGCCACGACCGAGGACGGTTCGTACTTCCTCGACGGGGTGATGAGCGAAACGGAGCTATTGGCGATTACGCGCGAGCCGGACGCTACGTGGGTGATCCCGTCAGAAGATGAGTGGTACAAGGCGGCGTATCACTACAACGACGGCGTTACGGGTAACTACTACAACTACGCCACCAGCGGTCAAGTGTCCAGCAATGACCTCATCCACCCCGACCCAGGCAACCACGCGACCTACTACGATAGTGGCCACACGATCGGTGGCCCGTACTTCCGGACGGTGGTTGGTGCCCACGAGAACTCGGTCAGTCCCTACGGCACGTTTGACCAGGATGGGAATGTGTGGGAGTGGAACGAACCCGTGGTTTACGACGTGGCTAGGTTGCTGCGTGGGGGGTCGTGGAGCTACCAGCGGTCCTACCTGGGCGCTACGTCTCGGTGGGGCAACTTCGGGACCAGCGAGAGTCACTACGCCGGGTTCCGCGTTGCCGAAGTTCCTTGAGCACGGTACGATAACACTGCTGGCTTTCGGACGCGTGGGAGTGCTCGGTAGGAGGAAACGGAAAGAAGCTCTCCCTTGCATACTCTCTTTGGCTCGTACGGCTGACTCCATTGTGGTTCGGCGGCACGCCGAATTGACATACCAAAGTTCTTGCTCACAGGATGGCTCGAGGATCGGTCAGTGGATACAGGACGAGACCAATGAGATCACACATTCGCGTTCGCCCGCACGTTCTCCGATCATTGGAATGGGGACTTCTCAGAACGTCGACGGGCGTGTTACTCCTTCTGTCGATCGCGCTGCTCTTGCCCACATCCGAGACTCTTGCTCAAACCAAGCCACTCGATGGTTACCAGGTGCTCCGCGTCGATATCGAGGATCAATCGCAGCTCGATACGCTCCTGGACCTCGACGAAGCCAGTAACGAGTTGGAGATCTGGTCGGACGACTTGAGCCACGGCATCATCGAGGTACGCGTCTCGCCGGCAGCAAAGGACCTTCTCGACACGTCCGGTCTGACCTACGAAGTGTACATCGAAGACCTTCAGCGCCGAATCGACGAGCTTTTCGCCGGTGAGGCGGAGCGTGATTTCTTCGACTCCTACCGAACCTATGAAGAGCATGTCACGTTCCTGGAGAACCTCGTTGCTGCATATCCCGATCTTGCCGAGATGCACAATCTGGGCTTGTCGGCATTGGGCATGCCACTTTGGGCGATTCGGATCACCGGGCCGGGCAAAGAGAAGCCCGGAGTGATGTACCACGGTGGTCAGCACGGCAATGAGATCATGGGGCCCTGCGTCGTCGCTTACATGGCGGAATATCTCCTGACCCACTACCACAGCGACCCGTTTGTGAAGAGCCTGGTCGATGACGTCGAATGGTTCCTCCTGCCGATCATGAATCCCGACGGATATAGGGCTGGGACTCGCCACAACGCACTGGATGTCGACCTGAATCGTGACTGGGATGGACCGGGTGCGAATCCAGGCCCGTTCTCACAGCCGGAAACTTCCAGCATGCGCGACTTCTTCCTCGGCCATCCCAACGTCCGCGTTCATATCGACTTCCACACGCACGGGAGGATGATCATGTGGCCTTGGGGGCACACGGACGAGCTGTGCCAGGATCACGACACGTACGATCTCCTCGGCACGGAAATGGCCGACAGGATCATCATGCCGCGAGGCTCCGATTACGATCGCCGAGGTCCGATCTACTCGACGATCTACACCGTTCACGGTGGGTCAACCAACTACACTTACGGCGTGCTGGGTATCTGGGCGATCACGTTCGAGTTGGGCTACAGCCACGACATGCCGACTTCCGAGATCATGCCGACGTGCGTTGAGATTGCACCGGCCATGTTGTTCCTCTCCGGATGGATCAGCGACTGCAACGCCAACGCCATTCCTGACGCCGACGATATCGGCACGGGGGGTGTGTCGGAAGACTGCAACGAGAACCTGACGCCGGACGAGTGCGAGATCCAGCCGGATTTCGACTGGGACGGCCTCGTCGATGTCTGCGACCCCGACATCGATGACGACGGACTTGGCAACGAACTGGACGTGTGCGATTTCACCCCACTGGGGGCGCCCATCGACGCCGAGGGACGACCGATCGGAGATACGACGGGAGACTGCGATATCGACCTGGTGGATTACGGGCGTGTGAGCAATTGCCTGACGCGCGGCGGACCCGGCATCCCGCCATACCACGCCGCTTGCCTCGCGTTCTTCGACTTTGACGCTGACGGAGACATTGATCTCGTCGATATCCGCTGGTTCACCAATTACTTCACCGGCGACCGATGATCCGAGTCGAGGAGACGCCGTTCCCTTCGACCCGCTTCAAAGCTCCGCGCCCGCTTCCGGGCGTCAAGCCATTTGTCAATTGTTGCCGATAACCGACAAAGGAACATAGTATCAGGTGGGGCTTCGCGCGAGTTGTGCGGCCCGAAGGTTCGGCCCTGCGCGACGAGTTCATCCATTCAGGCCAATCCGGGCTCGCCCGGTGGGAGACGCAACGATGTCGACGACCATTGTTCATGTAGAAGGGCGGGAGATTCTCGATTCCAGGGGTCACCCGACGATCGAGGCTACGGTTGTGCTTGAAGACGGAAGCTGCGGCGAGGCGGCCGTCCCATCCGGTGCATCGACCGGTGAGCACGAAGCGGTCGAGCTGCGGGACGGAGACGCCCAGCGGTACGGCGGCAAGGGTGTCCTAAAGGCGGTCGAGTTTGTCAACTCCGAGATCGCCGAGGAGGTTCTCGGTCTCGACGCCGCCGACCAGGAAGATATCGATCAGGTGATGATCGACCTGGACGGCACGGAGAACAAGGCAAGGCTCGGAGCCAACGCGATTCTCTCCGTCTCCCTGGCCGTAGCGAAGGCGGCGGCGGCCTCGTTCGAGATGCCCCTGTTTCGATACCTCGGCGGTGCCCGCGCTCATGTCCTGCCGGTCCCGATGATGAACATCCTCAACGGGGGTAAGCACGCCGACAACAACGTCGACTTCCAGGAGTTCATGATCCAGCCGTGGGGCGCCTCGACGTTCCGCGAGGCCTTGCGCATGGGCTCCGAGTGCTTCCACTCCCTGAAGAAGGTACTCAGTGCCCGCGGCTACAATACAAACGTGGGCGACGAGGGCGGCTTCGCTCCGAACCTGAAATCGAACGAAGAGGCGCTCGAGGTGATCACCGACGCGGTGGAGAAGGCCGGCTATTCGCTCGGCAAAGACATTTTCATAGCGCTGGATCCCGCCACATCCGAGATGTTCGACAAGGGCACGGGAAAGTACAAGTTCTTCAAGTCCAATCCGGACAAGAGCGTTCCCTCCGATGAGCTGATCTCCTTCTGGGCCAACTGGTGCGAGAAGTATCCGATTCGCACCCTCGAGGACGGGTTGGCCGAGGACGATTGGGACGGGTGGAAGCAATTGACGAATCGGCTTGGGGATCGCATCCAGATTGTCGGTGACGACCTCTTCGTTACGAACACCAAGCGGCTAAAGCGTGGGCTGGAGATGCGATGTGCCAACTCTATTCTGATCAAGGTCAATCAGATCGGCACGTTGACCGAAACGTTTGCCGCCATCGACCTGGCCATGCGCAACGGCTGGACGACCGTCATCAGCCACAGGAGCGGAGAAACGGAGGATACGACGATTGCCGACATAGCCGTTGCAACTAACGCAGGCCAGATCAAGACGGGAAGCCTCTGCCGCAGCGATCGGATTGCCAAGTACAACCGGCTGCTTCGGATCGAAGATCACCTGGGTGCGTCGGCCGTCTACGGCGGCGAGTTCTGGAACAAGTAGCTGATGATCTCAGGGTCTTCGCCGAGAATATCTGCACAGGGCGGGGCTGCGGTGTCCGGGAACTTCGCAGTGCCGCAGCGTGGCACTGCGCTGGTATCATGGCTTCTGATCTTCATGGCGCTCGCAGCCTTTGCGCCGTGCGTGCTGCTGCCGGAATGGCGCTCATATCAAGCCGTGCAACTGGCCGAACAAACCGAGGCGCATCGTGTGGATGCAATGCAGCAGGTTGTCGATCGGGAGCGCAGGTTTCTGGACGGCCTGCAAACCGATCCCGCCGTCGTGGCGCGACTGGCGAAGCGGGGGCTCGGGTTCGAGGCAATCGGCAGTCAATCGGTCCGGGTTCCCGTGGCGACGACCGGCGCCCCACAGGGACCGCCGTTCTCGCCCGCGCGGATTTCGCTGCCACCGGTCATCGCGAACGCCGCGCTATACCTTCCCGATTTCGATTATGACCGTGTATTCTGTGAAGAACAGAGCCGGTCCGTCATCATGCTCATGTCGTGCGCGTTGATGATCGTTGCGGTCTGCCTGCGTAAACAGCCATCTGAGGAAGCCGATCGATAGCCGGCGTGTACCGCACGGCCTCGGTGACGTGAGGATGGCCATCTATCGTGAGTGTGGCCATCATTTGTGGCAAGTGCGAACAACTCGTGTCTTTCTGTAGCGGCCGACCCCCGTGTCGGCCGTAGCTGTTCCGTAGGGGCCGGCGTTCTCGCCGGCCGTAGCGCGCAATACCACTTGCCCGGGGAAACGGCCTGCGGGGACGCAGGCCGCTACCATCTCGGGAGGACGAGGGTGGGGCATTGACCCACCTTTGAATTGCGTACGAGAGGCGGCGACACATGCCCGCGCTCCGCTTGGGCATGGCACCCGGCCCGGCCACCCGACGCGGTCTCTGCCCATGTGAGGATGGCGATCTATCGTCCCGTCGGATTCGTTCGGGCTGCGTCTGCAAGGATGCGGCAGAATTGATCCTGAAGACGTTTGTACGGCGTGCTAGGCCCACGGTAGCCGTTGAAGATCACGGCGAATGTGTATCGCGGTCCCGTTTCCCCATCGACATACCCGGCCAGAGCGCGAACGCCCCGCATGGTTCCGGTCTTGGCGTGAACGCGACCGGAGATATCCGTCAACTGCTTGCGTAGCGACCCGTCCACACCCGCGATTGAAAGGCTCTCGCGCAGCAGTTGACCGGTCGGCTGGTCGTGCATCCACGCCAACAGCGACGTGAGCTGCCTGGCCGTGCAGCGGTTGTTACGATTCAAGCCGGACCCGTCGGCGACGACCATGCCGTTGACGTCGATGCCGGCCTGGGTCATGGATTCCATAACCGCTCGGGCTCCCGCCGACCAACTTCCCTGCGGCTGTTGGGCGGTTGGCGCCTCCGTCGAGACCGCCATCCATCGTTGCTGCTCCCAGGCACAGCCCGTTCGCTTCAGCAGGCAGTCGGCGAAGAGGTTCTGGCTGTTCTTCCCGATGCGCGACAGGACGTCGCCGATGGGGGTGTTTCGTTGCCCGAGCACCGTCAGTGAAGCGGGCAGATGACCCCCGGCAGATCGTACGCGGCGACGTTGGATCGTACCGACAACGCTAATGCCGTTCTTCAAGAGTACGGTCCGAAGCGAGTCTGCGAACAACAGTCCGGGGTCGGGAAAGGCGACGGACACAAACGGCCAGCGCTTCGAGCATTGTCCGCTCACGATGTACTTGAAAGTGCCCGGCGGGTGGTGGACGACCGGGTTGCGGCGATTGCCGGTGCGGCATTTGTTGACGATCTCGACGACACTCGCTTCCGGCTGAAACGTTATAAGCGCCGGCGCATTGGGCTGCGGTCCGGGTGAGGCCGTGATATCGACGCAGTTCCCGTTGAAGTTGAGCCCGCCGACCGGCGCGGCGTACCACTTCCCGAGGTCATCCTCTTCCCACGATGGATGAATCCACGAATCATCGAAGATCGACTCGTCGATGATCAGGTCGCCCGGGATGACCTGAACTTCCTGACTGAGCAACATCTGGGCCCATCGTTGAAAGTCGGCCGTGATGGACTCGTTGCGGGCGCGGTGGACTTTCTCATCTCCGAACGCCGGATCACCGTCCCCGATCACGACGAGGTTTGTCCCGTCCGTGGCGAGGATCGTGCTGAACATGAACTCCGGTCCAAGCTGCGTCAGTGCCGCGGCCATGACCGGAAGCTTCATTGTGCTGGCAGGTATCATTGAAAGGTCCGCGCCCTGTGAGAACACGGTGCTGTTCGTCGTCAGGTCAATGACGCACGCGCTGACCTGCGTATTGCCGTCTGGAAGGCCGGTCACGATCTGGCGCAGCGCGCCTTCGATGGGTGTCTGGGCTAGTGCAGGCCATGCAGCCAGAGCGATGACAAGGAGAGCGAGGAGGGCATTGCGCGTCCCCCGGCTTCTGGTCCCGCAATTGTCGTACAAGGTTGTGCGATTCCCATCCATGGACAAGGGCATGATAGGCCTGACAGGGCCGAGATCAACCGGGAGTGGGCTTCCCGCCCGACGGGCGGCATTCAGTCACCGCCGGTGACCCATGAGAAGATTCGCACGGCTCCCACGCAGCACGAGCCGACGAAGCAAAGCGCCAGAGCAAGGAAAACACATGAAGGAACCCATCCCCACCACCCGATCGTCGGGATGAGCACCTTCCCGTGCTCGTCCACATTGAGCACGAGTCCCTGCAACCCGAGCCGGGTGAGTCGTTCTTGAACGATGGGCGGGTAGGCATCCAGATCGGCGAGTCTCGCGGCGCGAGGCAGTTGTAGAGCTACCTGCCGGGGGCCGCTACGTGCCCTGGCTACGAACACGCCGATAGCCCGCTCGGCTTCTTCTCCGCAGGCCGTGGATGTGAGCCACATGCGTCCGGCTTCGTACGCATCGTGCATCTCGTATGAGATCTTCCCCAGTTGGACGAGAACGTCGGGATCATAGCCCTTTGTCGATAGGAAAGAAGCCAGACGCTGCCGTGCGAGCCAGTGGTCACCTCGCTCCAAATCACGCCTGACTCGCTCGTGCACCGACAATCGGGCGGCTCCATGCAGGAGGCTGGTACGGTGGCCAAAACCGACTGCGATGCTACCATGCTGCTTCCACATCGGCAATCGGCGTGTAGGCCGGTCTCGGTGTAAGGAGGAGCGGTTCGTGGTTGAAGCAACCGTCAATACGAATAACGAGTCAGGCGTCGGCACGAGCGGTGGCGTACCCGCGTCTTCTCCTGCAGCGTTTAATATTGCCTCCTGCCTTCCACTCCGGGCGGCGATCGCACCCACCCAGCCGGCGATCATTGTGGCGCGTGCCGCCGGCCCTCGCGGTCGGCCGATCTACGAAACCCACACTTTTGCCGAACTCGAAGCTGCGTCCAATCGCTGCGCGAACGGGCTGGCCGAGGCAGGGATCGATCGGGGGATGCGAACGCTCGTAATGGTCCGATCGGGCCTCGATTTCCTCCGGATTACCTTCGCGCTTCTCAAGCTCGGTGCCGTACCGGTCATGATCGACCCGGGGATGGGCCTGGGACGCATGCTTGACTGCATTCGCCAAGTGGACCTGCAAGCGTTTGTCGGCATTCCGCTCGCCCACGTGATGCGGCTGGTACGTCGCGGGCCGTTCAGGACGGTGAAACACGTGGTAACCGTGGGGCGCCGCTGGTTTTGGCGTGGGCGGTCACTATACGAACTCGAGGGGAACGCCGGCGATGCTCCCGTTATGGCCGACACGTCCCATAGCGACGTCGCCGCCATCCTCTTCACCTCCGGCAGCACCGGACCGGCCAAGGGCGTTGTCTATGAACACGGGATGTTCGGGTCACAAGTGCGAGCGATCCAACGTCATTACGGCATCGAGCCGGGCGAGATCGACGTCCCGACGTTCCCTTTGTTCGGACTGTTCAGTACGGGAATGGGAATGACGAGCGTGATTCCGATCATGGATCCGTCACGACCGGCCCGTGTAGAACCCGCGAGAATCGTTGAGGCGATCCAGGACTGCAACGCGACCAGCGCATTCGGTTCGCCGGCCGTCTGGAAACGCGTCGCTGCCTATGGCGTCGAGCACGGCATCACCCTCCCTAAGCTTCGCCGAATCCTGATTTCCGGTGCCCCCGTCCCATACACCACCCTGGAACAGCTTCACCGAATGCTCGGGCAAAGCGCGGACGTTTACACGCCTTACGGTGCAACCGAATCCCTGCCTGTTGCGTCGATCGGCGGTCGGGAGGTTCTTGCCGATTGCAGTAAACTCAGCCGCGAGGGTGCAGGCACCTGCGTCGGCAAGCCGTTCTCGGGCGTGGACGTGCGTCTCATACGCATCACGGACGACCCGATCCCCCGGTGGTCGGACGAGTTGCTCGTCCCGGATGGACAACTCGGCGAGATCGCGGTGGCCGGTGCGGCGGTCACCAAGGAGTACTTCGGCCTGCCGGAAGCCACAGCCCTGGCGAAGATCGCGGAGGGTGATCGCACCTGGCACCGGATCGGCGACATCGGCTATCGAGACGAGCAGGGCCGGTTGTGGTTCTGCGGTCGCAAGTCGCACCGCGTGGTCACGGAGCACGGCACGATGCTGACCGTGCGATGTGAAGCCGTTTTCAACGAGCATCCGGACGTACTCCGATCGGCCCTGGTTGGGGTCGGACCGGGGGGGCGGCACCGCCCCGTGATAGTGATCGAACCTAAAGCAGGCCGGTTCCCCGGCCACGCGCGTGCGACCGTGTTCCGCGAGGAGTTGCTGGACCTCGGTCGGGGCAATGAGCTAACGAGTTGCGTCCGAGATATTCTGTTTCACCGGAGTCTCCCGGTCGATGTTCGTCACAACGCGAAGATCAACCGGGAAGCTCTGTCGATCTGGGCGGCCAGGCGAATCTCATGAGAGCGTTGATTACGGGTGGTGGTGGTTTTCTCGGCAGTCACATTGCCGGCCTGCTCCACGCCCGCAACGACGAGGTGGTTGTGCTGGGCCGCAACCGATACCCGCATCTCGAATCCAACGGTACACGCACCATCCAGGCGGATCTCCGCGACGCACAAGCGGTAGCCCGAGCATGCGAGGGCATGGATTGCGTTTTTCACGTCGGCGCTTTGGTAGGAATCTGGGGCAAGCGGCGTGATTACTGGAGTATTAACGTGGACGGCACCCGAAACGTGATCGAGGGCTGCCGTAAACACGGTGTACCGAAACTTGTCTACACGAGTTCCCCAAGCGTCGTGTTCGACGAGGGTGAGATGTGTGGTGTCGACGAATCCCAGCCTTACCCCCCCAACCACCTGGCGGCCTACCCCGAAACGAAAGCCGCGGCCGAGCGTCTCGTCCTGGCGGCGAACGGATCTGGGCTCGCCACGATCGCACTGCGTCCACACCTGATCTGGGGTCCGGGAGACTCCCACCTGATTCCGCAGGTAATCGCCCAAGCTCGTGAGGGTCGATTGGTGCAGGTCGGCGACGGTACGAGTCGCGTTGACGTCACCTACATCGACAATGCCGCGGATGCACACCTGCTCGCAGCGGATGCGCTCGATCCGTCCGCCGCGTGTGCCGGTAAAGCCTATTTCCTGAGCCAGGGGGAACCGGTGCAGCTCTGGCCTTGGCTGGCCGAGATTCTCGATGCGGTTGGGGCTCCAGCGGTAAGACGCTCAATCTCATTTCGGACCGCGTATTGGTTGGGCGCTGCGCTCGAGCTGTTCCATCGTGCTGTCGGATCGAAGCGACAGCCATGGATGACGCGGTTCTTGGCTACCCAGCTTTCCAAATCTCACTATTTTGACATCACGGCTGCTCGGCGCGATCTTGGCTATCGCCCGAGAGTGGCGACTTCCGAAGGTATCCGCCGGCTGATCGCATCGTTGACGTCTGGTCCTCAGGCGACCTAGCTTTAGCCGCCCTCGGCTGGGGGTTCAAGTCAAGGAGCGGTTGTGTCCCTCCCCTGTGAATGGGGTGCGAGGGGGCCGGCGTTCACTGCAATGATGCGTGTTTCCACCACGGTCGTGAGGTGGTTGGGCACACAGGTGGGGATCACCGTTAGCCGGGTCGCGCAGACATAGTGCAAAAAGCAGTGCCGCCGCCACGTTTCCTCTTTTTGCGAATCTGCTAAGATTCGATGTGGTTGTACGCTGAAGGCTGGCGTGGAAGAGCACGGAGGGGCAAGTACCAGCATGGAGCGGCACTTGGCAACGGTGATCGGTGGTTGGATACTGGAATAGGGCGAATGGTCGATAACGAGCCAATTGTGATTACGGGTGTTGGGCTGGCTGCCCCGAACGGCGACACCCCTGAGGCCTTCCGGAGGAACCTGCTGGATGGGGTCTCGGGAGTGACATCGATC
>JAUXGE010000166.1 GCA_030622435.1 Planctomycetota bacterium | reverse complement strand
GCGGCGGTTGAGCCATGGTTCGTAGGCACCGGCGCCGTTGAGCAGGTCGATGAGCCGTACAATATCCGGCGCTCCGGTCGCACCGCTGCGGTCGATGTCCGTCTGCCAGATCTCGAATGCGGGGGACACGACCCCGTTCATACTGTCAATCAGGTAGAGGATGTCGGCCGGGCTCGCAACGCCGTCGCCGTTCACGTCGCCCGGCAAGTGCGCGATGCAGAACTCCTCTAACGTTGCCAGAAACGTTAGGCAGGTCCATGTCTGGGGCATAATTGGCCGGTTCAGATGCACCGTGAGCGCATCGTTCCCGCAGGTCACTTCGGTAATGTGCAGCGTAGTCGTCAGAGGCGATGGAACCTCACGAACGCTGAAGTCTTCCACCGAGTAGGCGCAGTATGGGGGGATGCACGGAGCGAAAATGAACGTCATAGAGTCCCAGCCGGCCGGAATCCGGCCGTCGGGCTCCGTGGGCTGGCGGGCGTCGATAGCACAGTTGGACGGATTGAGACCGACCGGCCCGAACGGGTCTCCCCCTGTTTCAATCTCGAGACCAACGAGATCGGGATATGAGAGCGAATAGTCAACGTGCCAGAAGAGGGTTTCGCCATCACACTTAAAGCCGATCACGAACGTGCCACACGCATCCGGCAGAACCTCGAGCGTAAGTGTACCTACGTACTTAGGCGGTGGACTGTAGAGGGGTGCCAGACTAGGCAGGAGAAGTGTGGATGCATACCTGAAGCTCGGCGTCGATAAATCGACTGCCTTAAGCTCCGGTGGCGGACCTCCGGACGGCTCCCAGTAGGGGTAGTCGGGCCTCGAGTTGTCGATGAAAGCCCCGTCCTCCGGATGATGGTCTGGACCGGCACAGAACCCCCGAATTCCCTCAGGGATCCAGCAGATATCGCCCGGGGGGCAATCACTGGAGTCGTAGCAGACCGATGAGATGTCGGGGTTGTCCCAAAACAATGGCATCACGGGAAGGTCGATCCCGAATTGTGAGCCGTCGATCCGGACCTGGTAGCTTTGCAGTTTCTGCCCGGGCAGATTGTCCGGCGACCAATCGGATGCGTAGATCTCGCAGACGATCACGCTGCCGGGACCGGCCTGGACCTCGTTCGTCGGCGTGATCGCGCCGCTGCAAACGCGGGAATCGCAATCGACAACCCGGGTGCAGAACGCTCCCTCATCCGCACCTCCGACGCACTCGGGATTCAACCGGACGGCCTTTAGGGAAACGGTCTGAGCCGGGGCCGTGGCTGCGGCGGCCAACAGAACACCGAGCGAACTCACAAGTAGCCTGCGCTGACGTGCCATTGTCATCATTGCGTGCCCCTTTTGAAATGTGGCACTGCCCCAGAGCGGTTCACGGAAACGCGAACCAACCCTTCGTCCTATATTATACCATAGAAACCGGGCCGGAACATAGTCCGTTCTAGATTGGCGTGCCCTTGGAGGGCAATCATTTGTGGCAAGTGGGCACGATTCGTGCCTTCATGTAGTGGCCGGCGTCCCCGCTGGTCGTCTTGTGCAATTGCGACTACCCAGGGAAACGGCCTGCGAGGACGCAGGCCGCTACAATCGCGGTAGCACGAAATGATGACACAGTGCCACAGAATTTGGTCACACCCGGCATTTGTCGCAGGCGCTACGATTCACCGGTTGGAAACCGGTGCCACACAAGCTGGTGCCCTACAATTGCCCGACCTCGGGCGGTCTTGACTGCCACGCCTCTGAGGGGTGGGAAGGAGGGAGTTCGTTGGCGCCCCGAGTATCTGAGTGGGTCTCGTCGCAGAGGCTGTTCCGGTTCCGGGCACACTGGGGCCGGATTCCCCGAGGGGGTGGTAGGATCCAGGACAGAGGATGGGGGTACACCCTCGGTGAGCAAGCCCACAACGGGCTTGTGCTGAACTACCCATCGGCTTGCGTTTCGATTGGGTCTGCGCCTGGCGATGGTCTTCCGCCGGTGCTCTTTTCCCGGGGCGTGCGCGCTATGGCGATGCCTAGGTCGCGCCGTCGCTGGCGTCGTCCTCGAGGGTCAGGAAGTACGCCGAGATAAGCGCGGACGACAGGGTCTGGGTCGTGCTCTCCAGCCCGGTCAACAGCGTGTCGCGGACGGCCGGATCACAACCACTCAACTGGAAGGCCGATCCGCCGATCGCCAGCGTCATCAACGTTCGCATCGCTCGTTGCCTGAAGCTTCGTTTCATCATCCTCATAACTCCTGTCGAGGGCCAGCCTCGCCGAATCGCGTTGCAGTTGCGGTCGACAACCGACGGAACCATACCCGCGCATCCCGTCCCAGCCAACTTATCGGACGGCACCGCGTGGTGCTTATCGGTTGTTTGTACCCATCGGCGGGGTCGGGGCTGCGGTTTAGGACATTGGGAATATTGACGGCGTCCTGTGTCGTGCTTTTTGCCGTGGCTATCGCCTGTGTGAGGTCTTTGTCCTGGCAGTCATCGCCCGCCGCAGTGCTGTGAGCGAGAAATTGCGTCCCGGGCATCGCGTTTTTCCGGTGACTCCGCGGTGTGTAGTGATTTGTCTCGGAGAAATCTTGCAGACCGTGGACAGGTAGCGAAGCAGCCGTTCGAGGGAAGCCATTTGCCTGGCGGTGGGCTTCGTCCGGTCGAAATTCCCTACCAGGCAGATTCCGATGCCGTGCTCGTTGTAGTAGTTGTTCGGGGTCTTGCAGTGGGCACCGTGCTTCTGCTTGTGCCAGCGAGATCCGACCTCGACGAATCCGTCCGGGGTGGCCGTCCCGTTCCCGATGACGAAGTGGTACCCCAACTCGTCCCAGCCATTGTGCTCCCGGTGGTGCTTGTCGAAAGTTTTCGCTCCGCCGGAGGATGTCCCGCTGTGATGGATCACTATCGTCGTCCATCGTGAGCTGATCCGAGCGGCGCGAGGATGCCATGATCTTAGGGCGCGAACGGGGGCTTTGTAGGGCGCCGATTTAATAGCGTTCCGATGGGTACGGCTGGCCGCCCGGGCATGCACGGAGTAGACCGGATAAGGCGATACCGTGGGTTCTTCGATATTCTCGGGAATGCACGCGAGCCCGCAGGAGACAAGAATCGAAGCCGCTATGACACATCCTCGCATTTGGAAGGATCCTTTGTGCATTAGTCTGCCGGAAATTCCGGGCACTCTGGGGCTTTCCTACGGCGGGCGGCTGCCCGGCAATCACCTGGGTGCATCCTCAGAGCCGGTGTCCTCGAAGGAGAGCGTGCCTCGTGAGCACGAAAGAGTGCGTTGGATGAAAGCTCCTCCCGGTATTTATCGGCGGAGAACGTGGTGCGCGTCAAGGGAAAAGGGAGAGCACGTTGTGAGCGAGGCGGCGGCCGAGTGTGAGACGGTGACGGCGGCAGGGGTGGGATGCGGGCTAAAGACGGTGAAGATCATGCTCATCCGACACGGGGGTCGGCCGCTGCATCGTGCGGCATCATCGGCCGCTGACTGGCGCCAGGGTGCCGTCCACAAGAGGCGGTACCACATGCTCACGCTGCGATTGGGCATGTCACGCGTCACCTGGGCATCGAGCCGGGTGCCGTCAGTTCTCCACCTTGACCGGAAGGGCTCGACGTGACGCGGATTGCCCCGTAGTCGGCGACGCCTCAACCGGGCATGTTCGTTGGACGATAGTCGGATTGGGTGAGGTGTTGCACCTTACGCGTGCAACCCTCGTCGATCGAAGGAGCGATTTGCGAGGATTGGGCGTATGACCTCAGAATCAAGCCATCAAGAGACCCGTGGGTCTGTTGATCCGAGTCGTGACGAACTGTCTCAGTGGAAGTGGATGGTGCAGTCGTTGCCGGCCGTGCGGTTTGGGAAGATCGAGGCGGTTCGCGAAGCATTACGCCACGATTCTTATGAGAATGAGCATGTTCTGAGCAAGACGCTTGCCCGCTTGGGTGGCGACCTCGAGCTTGGCGATCTTGCGGCCGCAGAAGACGGCGTCGCGTCAGATCCGAGACACGGTCTCGAGATCTGATCCAGACCAGGCTCACTCTGACAGCGCCGACTCGGTCGAGTTGTCTGTTTCGGCTGTTGGCGTATCCGGACATTCCGGGGAACCGGGCCACCATCCCCTCCAGGATTGGCGGGTTCTCAGGATACTCTCAACACCGACTTCTTCGCGTCCAGATATCGCCTTGCCGCCTGGATACCGTCTGAGTTGGCCGGGAACCGGTGTCCCACGATTTCCCCAAAAGTTCTTGCTGCGAGGCGTGTCAGCCCGTTGTCGAGTGCCAGCGCTCGTGCGACCAGTGGAAGACCGGTACGCTCACCGAGCAAACCGAGCGCGCCTGCGGCTCGCAGAGCCACCGTCTCGACTGGATCGCTGAGGCGTTGCCTCAGCAAGTACGCGGCCTCCTCCATTCGCAGCGCTCCAGCCGCGTCGACCGCGCGCTCCCTGACCTCCGGGTCTCCGTCTTTGAGCAAGTTCATCAGAGTCATACGAGGAACCTTCGTACCGATCTTTGCCAGCACTTCGATCGATCTGTGACGTACCTTGGGCTCGGTTGAGCCGGCCAGCTGGACAGCCGTTTTCTCATCGTTGGGAGAGATCGTTCGCAATGAGGCGATTCGGTCCAGCTCACTCAGCGCTACATTGGGATCAGGCCCGCTCGAAGGTCGGTGCCCATTCACTCGTTTTCCCCTTGGCTTGGAATGTGTTGTGTGTCCATGTTCCTCGTGGTGGTCAGTGGTTCCGTCGGTTTCCAGGAGGTCCACTCGAGTTCGCGCTTCGCTTTCTGATATATGTTGCAGAAACTTCAGACCCGTCTTGTAGATCGCGTCGTCGTGCTGTCTGCACCACGCAACCGTTCCTCGGATCCAGGTGGTTTCGGCACCCTTGTTAACTTGGACGTGTACGACCTCCCCCCTGTACATGGGGTGTGAACTGTAGATGCACAGACCCCCATGTGAGACGTCGTGCACTGAGGCGACGAATTCGTCCGGTGCGCAGGTTGTGTCGTGCAACCGCCCGGCATAGATGCACTTGACCATGACCCTTGCGCCGCAGTCGTACCGTTTAGGTCTGGCTCCGAACACATTGCGCAGCTTGCCCGGAGGAGAATGCTCATGCCTGGAGGAGGCCTCGTCGGACTCGAAGACCGGTAGCTTCAAGGGCATCGGCTCGCCCTGCACCCAGCAACGCTCGAACAGATCATTCCAGCAGGCGAGCATGTCGCTGTCGAACTGCCGCCCCGCTTGTGTGTTGAGCGTGCGGCTCGCGTCTTTCGGTGTTAGTGGTCTTCGGTACGCCCGATGACCGATCATGGCGTGGAACGAGTCCACGATCGACAGGATGCGGCTTCCCGGCAGAAGTTCGTTTCCACTGGTTCCAAGCGGGTATCCCTTGCCGTCCATTCTCTCGTGATGTTGCAGGATCATCTGCCGTGCAGCGGGACTCACGTTCGGATCGTCACCAAGCAACCGGACCGATTCTATAGGGTGCTGGTGGATCAGTTGGAGTTGGGGAGGCGACAGGGGTGTAGGGCTGTTCAGGATCTCCTGGCTGATGCCCAACTTCCCGAGGTCGTGCATCATCCCGGCCATCCCCAAGCCCTTGAGGATCTCGTAGTCAGAGCCGAACACCTCCGCTCCCAGCATGATGGCCAACGCCGAGACCACGAACATGTGGCTGGCGGTAGACCGCTCATGTCCGGCCATCATCAGCATGTTTGCGGCTACGGCCTGATCGTTCAGGACCGCCCCGATCACGTTGTCCACAATGTGCGTTGCGCGATCGAGTTCGTCACTCCCGATCGGTCCGTGGGTCAAGTCCCGGGCGACGGAGGTGCCCACCTGGTGGACCAGTCTCGCTTTCTCTTCCGGCGGGACGTGGGGACTGGCCAGCAGTCCGGCCAGTTTGGCTTCCAGGACGCTTGTGCATTGCTCGAGATCCTTGTCGAGCATGTAGAGGAAAAAGATGCCGCTGGACCGGAGCCGTTCGAAGTCCGGCTGGGACAGACCCACATCCGCGTCCCGGTACAACACCGGCTGGTTGTCGGACGCTCGCGGAAGATAGACCGCATACTTGTTGGCGCCATCGCTGATCAGCTCCTCAGCCGCCGTGATGTCTATTCGGGTGTAGTTGCTCATTCAGACAACCTCGAACTGAATCCTCGATCAGATCCCATCAATTCGCCGACGTTCCTCTCAGTGAATATCCAATATGTTTGGGGATTCGGCTAACGTGGGTGTATTGGAGGGTCCGTTAAGACGTGCGCGCATGGCAGCGTGGCGTGCGGGGGTGTGCCTGGTGACCGGGGCTCCGGATCGACAAGGGTGCTCTGCCGAAAAAAACTGGTGGAATGACGGGGCCGCAACATAAATCAGGTCAGGTGCTTTCAAGTCTTCAGTCGGCGTCCATTCGGCGCAACGAATCTCACTTCCAATATAAGCCGATAAAAACGCGTCTGCAGGGCTCGGTGTGAGAGCCTGGGTGTCTGTTTTCGGTGCGCTTTTGGGTGCGTCTCCGTGCGGAGTTCAGCGTGGTCCCGCTTATTGCGAGGCATGTCATCTGTCCGTTGCACGAGCGGTTGCTGGGTCGCCCGACGTTCCGGTACCTCAGGGAGCTGGAGCGATCGCAGTGGTTCGCACCTACCGATCTCCGTACGCTGCAACGTGTCAAGTTGAAGGCGTTGCTGGAGCACGCCCGGGAGAACACGCGGTTCTACCGACGCCGGTTTGCGGCGGCCGGGATCGACGTCCGCCGTGGTGACCCATTCGATGCGCTAAATGCCCTGCCTCTGCTCGATAAGGCTCAGGTCCGCGAATCTCTCGATGACATGATCTGGAGTGGGGCGCCTGGGGGTTTGTTTCGATTCAACACGGGAGGGTCAACGGGCGAGCCGTTGATCTTCTACCTCGATCGGAGACGTCAGGGTTATGACCAGGCCGCCCGCATCCGCAGCCATCGATGGTTTGGCGTCGATATCGGCGACCGAGAGCTGTACCTGTGGGGCTCACCCATCGAGGTGAAGCGGGGCGAGGGGGTCAAGCGTCTACGCGACGCGTTGTTCAATCACCGTTTGATCAACGCGTTCGACATGTCGGTTTCCCGGATGGATGAGTATCTGGACGTGATCGAGCGTTACCGTCCTGCTTGTCTATTCGGGTATCCGAGCAGTCTGTCGCTGCTGGCAGAGCATGCGCGCTTGCGGCGGCGGTCGATTGACACGCGCCGTCTCCACGCGGTTTTCGTCACGGGCGAAGTCTGTTACACGCATCAGCGCGAGACGATCGGCTCGGTGTTCGGGGTGCAGGTGACAAACGGATATGGCAGCCGCGATGCCGGGTTTATTGCCCACGAATGCCCTCGAGGACGTATGCATCTGACGGCGGAGAACGTGATTGTCGAGACCGTCGATCCCCAGGGATGTTCGCTGCCCGTCGGGCAGGTGGGTGAGATCGTCGTGACCCACCTCGACGCTTACGCCATGCCGTTCATCCGGTATCGCACGGGCGACGTGGGCAGGCTCGAGCCGGGCCGGTGTGAGTGCGGACGCGGTTTGCCGATGCTTGACATCGTCCAGGGTCGAACGACGGATTTCCTTCGTTTGCCCGACGGGACGGTCCGTCACGCACTTTCGATCATCTATCCCCTGCGTGAGATTGAGGGAGTGTGCCAATTTCGTGTCACTCAACATGAAGATCTCAGCGTGACGGTGGACGTGGTCGCAGACGACAGGGTGAAGCGGATCACGGCCGACGCCGTCGCGCGTCGCGTTCGACCGGTGGTTGGAGAGGAGGTCGGGCTTCACGTCGAGTTGGTCGATCGGATTGTCTCAGAGCGATCCGGGAAACACCGCTACGTTCTCTCTCATGCCAAACAGGATGCGGGTCATACGTTCGAGGAGGTCTGTGCCGGTGTCTGATGCGCCTGCCATCACGGTCGTGACACCGGGTCATTCCCGGGAGGCAGTGTCTGATAGTCCGCCTCAGCAAAGGAATGAGCATGCAGGTTCGTCAACGAGGTCATCGTGCCTCGTTGCGTTACTCACGGCCGATCGCCGCGCCGATTGGGATACATACGTTTCCTCACATCAGGACGGTACGCTCTTCCACACGAGTGCGTGGCAACGGGCCGTGAGCGAGGCGTTCGGTCACGAGGCTTTCTACCTGGCAGCCGTGCGTGAAGGGCGCATGGTCGGTGCGTTGCCGATGTTTCTGGTTGCCAGTCGGATTGCAGGGCGCATGTTGGTCAGCGTGCCGTACGGAGTCGGTGGTGGAATCGTTGCAGACGATGACCATGTGGCCGGACACCTTTTCGAGGCCGCCAAGAGCAGCGCCGACAAACTCAATTGCCCGGTGATCGATCTGCGCAGTGAGCGTGCGGTCGTTCCCGATCTGCCGGTCGTGGATCGGTATGTGGGTTTTCGCCGTGAGTTGCCGGAGCAAGTAGCTGATGTTCCGGGCTGGCTGCCGCGCAAGGCGAGGGCTGCGACTCGCAATGCTCGGGACAAGTACGGCTTGACGGCGGCGTTCGGTGATGAGCACCTCGAAGATGTATGGCGGCTCTACTCGATCAGTATGAGGCGTCTTGCGTCGTTGACCTACCCGTACCGGTTCTTCGAACGGCTTGTCAGTCATACACCGGGGCGCCACTGGGTTTGCGTGGTGACGTGGAACGGTCGGGTCGTTGCGGGGCTGGTGACCTTTCTCTTCAAAGACACGGTGATGCCGTACTTCATCGGGACGACTGATGCGGCGAGGCAATGCAGTGCAGCGAACTTCATCTACTACTGTGTGATGATGCGGGCGGTCGAAAAGGGGTACCGCGTTTTCGATTTCGGTCGGTCGCGCCGGGAGAATATTGGTAGCTACGACTTCAAGCGGTTCAACGGATTCGAGCCTCGTCCGCTGGAGTATCAGGTCTATCGAACGCCCGGCAGCTTGGAGCCGAACCTGTCACCGTCGAATCCGAAATTCGGACTTGTGCGGCGCGTTTGGAAGTATCTACCACTGTGTGTGACACGATCCGTCGGGGCATACGTTTCGAGGCATATTCCGGGTTGACATGATGAACATCCTGTATCTCGCACATCGCATTCCATATCCTCCCGACAAGGGGGATAAGCTTCGTTCGTTTCGTGAACTCGAGTACCTTGCGAGACGCCACCGTGTCTGGTGTGCTTGCTTCGTGGACACACCCGGCGATGAGCGTTTCGTGAAACCACTAATTGCATATTGCCAGGATGTTGCAGCCGTTCCTCTTCCTCGGCGGCAGGCTCTGGTGCGTGGGCTTGCCGGTCTGCTGCGCGGGGGAACGATGACGGAGTCGTTCTACGCGAGTCCGGAGATGCAGGACGTGCTTCGCTTATGGTGTGAATCCGTGCGGTTCGATGCTGTCGTCGCGTTCTCCTCGAGCATGGCACCCTATGCGCTTGCCGTTCCAGCGAACCGGCGTGTTCTGGATCTGTGTGATCTGGACAGTCAGAAGTGGATGGACTACGCAGCGGCAAGCCACGGTCCGGCGCGTTGGTTCTACCGGACAGAGGGGCGGCGTCTCGCATCGCAGGAACGGAGTTGGATCGATATCCTGGATGCCACGTTGCTTATCACGGCAGCGGAGGCGGCGTTGCTCGATGATGTGGTGAGGCCTGAAAAAATCCACATCGTCGGCAATGGAGTGAAGCTGCCGGAGGCAGGGCAGGTCGCTTTCCATCCACGGATTGCGATGGTGGGCGAACGTTCCGATGAGATCGGAACAACGTCCTGCACCACGGACCCACCGGTTGGAAACCGGTGCCACATGGTCTCAGCCGATGAAGGCTGTGCTTCCCAGGCCGAGGGCGGCTGTGCTGCGCGAAGGCCTACGGTCGGTTTTGTCGGGGCAATGGACTATCGACCCAATGTGGATGCCG
>JAUXGE010000019.1 GCA_030622435.1 Planctomycetota bacterium | reverse complement strand
TGTAGGTCAGCCTTTCAGGCTGTATCAGCGCACTGCGCTGAACTCGCCGATACTGTCACGGCCCCCTGCCACCTGTTTCGCATATTCCCTTGGATTTCAATTACTTGCCCGTGGGCGAAGCCTCCCAGTTCTCGAGGACATCCGGAGGCCTGCGTTTTCGGACACAGCAAGCGGTTCAGGAACCGGGGCGGAGGGTGCAGCAATTTCGTGCAGAGCCCCTCAGAAAGGCATGAAGCTCGATACGTCGTGACCGTGTGGGCGACCGTTTATGGCGCCCGATCGCCGGTGAAGGCGGCACGTGACCAGTGGAACCTCGTACCGCATTCGGGGCAGCGGCCGGAACGGTTGAATTTCAGGTTGTACCCGCACTCGAGGCAAAGGCCGTGCCACTGGCGCCACCACTGCTTGCCCGGACCCAGGAAGATGGGCACCACGCCCATTAACGACAGAACGCCCGTGGACAACCAGAGGGGAAACACGAGCCAGGTGATGCGGTATGGGCCTCGCTGAATCGAGCTGAGCAGGAACCGCCTCTTGCCGGGCGTGGCGTCGTAGCCGAGCGACGCATGGAACTCGCTGCGTGAGGAGGTCTTTGTCGGCAAGTTCAAGAGGCGCAGACCGCAGGTGCCGTCCTTCAAATACACACGGAGTGATTTATAGAGCGTAAAATCGTACCGGCGTTGTTGCGGATTGATGTGGCTCTTGTGCCACAGTGCGATGCTCAGTGGAAGCAGGACAAGCGCGACTATTGCCGTAGTCTTCGCGATCATCTTTGTCCCACTACCCGCAGGTTGTCACACACAGCCCGTCCCTGTGCCGGGCCGACGGACGTCTCGCCCCGCGGGGTGCCATCGTCATCCGTCCACCCCGCGGAGGTTCCCGCCTCAGCGTGACCCCACACCCTCATAATACGTAAACCGGACGTATTTCCTCAAGGGGCTTCGGCGAAAAGGTTATCGGATGTGCGCTAGCGGTCGGCCATCCTCGAGTCTGCGGGCTGCGTAGAACCGAGAGGTGTGGGATACGACGATTCGAGTCCCCCACGGCCAAAGCCATGGGCCACCCGTCAGATCCCGCACGACCGCACAGGCTGATACGCGTGGCCAGATACGTGGGGAACCCGGCTGCAAGCGTATCTCAGAATCGAGGATTCACCCCACCCGGGGTCGGGATGAGATCGGCTCGCTCGGCTTCGATCCAACCGGACTTGTCGTCGGCCAGCTCGATCCGCCACCACTCGCCTCTACGCTCCCGAAGGGTGAACTCGACGCCGGGCTGGAGCGGCTGCTCGAACTGCCGCTGGTAGCCGGTGCCCGGCCCCTTCTGAACGACGACATCCATCGAGGTAATCACCCCCTCCGGGGCGTTGCGGTCGGCCCAGTGTGTTACTGCCAATGAGGTCCCGGCCGCCAGAGCCAACACGCCGAATACGATGGCCGAGACGGTCACCCTCCGACGACGAGCGAAGCTGCGTATAATCAGCAACAGCCAGAAGAGCACATAGGCCGCCATCGCCGCACGTGATCGGCCCCCTATCGAAGTCTGATAGTGCCAGAAAAAGACGCTCTTGATAAAGGCGTTCCGACGCGCCGGGGGAATGGATGTCAGGCAGCGGGATCGTGCTTCGGCCAGGTTCGCGGACAGCGTCTCGTCCTGGGGAATCAACCGCTCTGCACGCCTGTAGTGCAGGATAGCCCTACCCACGTCGCCGGCTTGGAGATGGCAGTTGGCCAGGTTGAACTCCAGCCGACCGTTGACGACCCCCGAGGCGATAACGCTGCTGAAGCGTTGGGCGGCCAGGCGAAAGAGGCGTCGCGACCTGTCGGGGCGGTTCAACTGGATCTGCTGTGCCTCGTCGAAGTCGGCAAGCGCCCGCTCGAACTCCGCGCGGGTTTCCGGCGCCGGGGGTGCGGCGAGCGCAAGAGCGGCAGGCATGAGCCCGGCCACAAGGAATACCCATTCATGACGCCGGAAGCGCGGCATTATCGGGTTCCTCCCTCGATGAGTCTGATCCAGGCGCGGACGTTCGCGGACGCTTGTGATACCGAGAGGTCTTCGATCGCGCCGGGCGCATAGCGGGCGGCGTCGCACATTTCGAGAAATCCTGCGACATCCCGCACCACTGCTTCGTCGAGTCCCTTTCTCGCAAGGAGCCCGTGCACCTCTTCCGGGGTGAGCGTCGCGGACGGCAGATCGAATCGATCTGAAAGATAGCGGGTCAAAGCCTCCGAGAGCATGTGCAGCCGGGCAACGGTGTCGCTGCCGCGTGCGGATCGACCGATCGCAGCATTTGCCTCACGCCTCGCGCGCCGTCTTCGCGCGAAGCCCCGATCCTTTCGCAAACGGGCCCGATGCCGGGTAGCCAGTGCGACGACCAGCCAGACCAGGGGAGAACACACGAGCGAAGCGATCCAAGGCCCGGTCAAGGTGAATGGCTGGTGAGCCAAAACCGCGTCGGGATCAACGAAGTTCGGTTGGATGCCGCCCGTCAGAACCGTCAAGTTCGTACCGTTGAGCTCCGTCCGTGATTCGTTGATCGCGGCGATGGTCGTAGTCGTCGTCGGTGATGGTGGATCGACGCTGATGCTGATCGGGTCACTCGTCAATGTAACGTAACGCTCCTCACGCGGGTCGAAATAGGACCACGAGATAGGCGGAATCGTCTGATCGCCGACTTGCCGAGGAAAGATGGCACGACGGAAGACCTTTGCCTTGCCCTCACTGTCACCGACAAGCTCATCGGTCGTGAAGTCGAACCGGCTCGCGAGTTCGGGATGGCTTGCCAGATCCGGACCGGCCACGCCCTCCAGTGGTGCCCCACGTATTGCCACACTCAGCGTAACCGGCTGCCCCTGTTGCACTCGCGTGGGCTTGGCCGTGACATCCATGGTGAACCACCCGAGCGCCCCGGCGTACCCCGCCGGCCGTCCCTCCTTTGGAGGCCCTCTAACCTCGACCGCTATGGCATCGGCCCGGGAGGTCTCTCTGCGAGACCTGGTGACTTCATAGCCGCCGAAGAACCCGCGCCGCACCCGTGTAGGGTACTTGGCCTTGAGAAAGACCGGACCAACCAGGGTCTCCCCGATTTCCTCGGCGCGTATCTGCCGCGTGATGCTGAAGATCTCGTAGCGGTGTCGTTCCCCATTGGAATCCGGAAGCCAGGGCGAAGATCGTCTCAGATCACCGCCCGGGAACACTGATAGCTGGGATCGCCCCTGGTCCAGCACTTGGCGGAGTAGATCTATGTTGAGCAATTGTCCATCGATTTCCACCTTGCGGATGCCGATGCTGAGCGAGGCCGTGAACGTCTCGGTAACGTATAAAGAGCGAGGGTGGACCTCGATCTCCGCGAAGATGAACCGATCGCCTCGCTGCCCTGTGTCCGAGTCGGTCTTTCGCACGACGATCGTCACCGGATCGGCCTGAAACTTCGTTCCATCGGCCACGACGGTGATCGGCCCAAGCGTGTACGTGCCCTCCTTCACCGCGGTCAGACTCATCGCGAAGGTGTACGTCGTTCTGTGGGACGTACGGCCGTTGATAATCTGCGTGAAAGAGCTACTGGACGCGTTCGGGTTGAGCAGTTCCAGCTTCAAGCCCTCGGAAACGGCCGCTTCGGGCGTGCTCGGCACCCCGGTGTTCGTGCAGACCAGGCGGAGACTGACGGCCTCGCCGAGTTCGAGCGTCCGCGTG
This sequence comes from Planctomycetota bacterium, assembly GCA_030622435.1. Taxonomy (GTDB): domain Bacteria; phylum Planctomycetota; class Phycisphaerae; order UBA1845; family UBA1845. The sequence continues at coordinate 18,802 of JAUXGE010000019.1, read as the reverse complement.
TCGAGCTGGAGTTCGATCCCCGGTTGCTGCGCATCGGCAACCGATGCAAAGACGGCAAGTGCACCTATCGTGATAACCGTTCGAACGCGCGTCACTACCAGTCCTTGTCCACGGGTTTAACCTGCATCTTCTGAACGGGCACGCGCCGCATTTTCTTGCGGTCGCGCAAATCCTGCATCATCTCGCGGAGCTGGCGCTCGGCCTGTTCACGGGAAACCTGCTCCTGCTGCCGGGCTTGTGCCTGCTGCTGTTCCTGCTGCTCTTGCTGCTCGTCGGATTGCTCAGCCTGTTGTTCCTGGGATTCCTCCTGTTGCTGCTCGTCGGAGGATTCGGACTGCTCCTGCTGCTGCTCTTGTTGTTGTTCCTGGTCTTCGCTCTGCTGCGACTGCTGATCCTCTTTCTCCCTGTCGTCGTTGTCCTGCTCCTGGGGGTTGTCGCAGCTATCCGACTGTTGGGGGGGCTGCTGCTCCATCTGCCGTTTTAGTTCCCTCCACATCGAAGCGGCCTTGAGATTTGCTCTGCGGGTCGCCTCGTGCTCGGGCTGACGAGTGAGGACTTCGTGGTACCGACCCATCGCGCTCTCGAGCCGGCTCAACGCAAGTTGAGGATTCTCCAAGTTCGCCAGCGCTTCCGCATGGTCGCATGTGCCGAGGCTGTAGAGCGCGTCGTCGGCGAGCGAGTCGCCAGCGAGTGACGCAGCCCGGCGAAACGACTCACGCGCCTGGTCATACTCCTTCAGATCGAAATGCGCCAGCCCCTCGACAAAAGCGATCTCCCGCGCCTCCGGTTCGAGAGTCTCCGCGTGCCGATATGCATCCAGGGCTCCACCGGCATTCCCGCCGGTCAGCCGTTGATTACCCTCGCGCACGGCCCGGTGAGCGCTGAGATCGGCGAACACTTCCGCCTCCCGAGCAGGCTCGTCACCCAAAGAGAGCGACCCAAGAAAGGCCAACGCGACTATTGATGTGATCGTCACTCTTAGCATCAGACCCTTTCCCTTTGCCAGACACGTTGCGGCAGGTTCTTTATCGAAGGCCCTCGTTCGCTGATCATGGTCTCCAACCCCAGCAAGACGAGGGCGAACGCGATAAACCACTGGTAGCGCGGCTTGTGGCGAACTCGCTCCTCCGTCGTCAGTTCAACCTTGCGCATCTGGGCGATGGCGTCAACCAGCCGGTGCAATTCGTACATGGCGGCAAACTGTCCTCCGCCAGCCTCGGCTATGCGTTGCAGACCGGCCACGTCCAGCTTGGAGAAGACAATCTGCCCGTCATACAGCAAGGGTTTGGCCCTGTCGCCCCCGTCGACCGGAACCTGAGCACCGACCGTCCGCCTGGGATCACCGACACCGACCGGATATACGCGGATGCCGTGCTCCTCGTACGCAACCTTTGCTGCCTCGACCGGTCCACCCTCGTGATCCTCACCGTCGGTGAACAAGAGGATGATCTTCGTAGCATCCTGGGGCGATGTGGCAAACAGATCGGTTGCGGCGCGGATGGCTTCGGCGATCGCCGTTCCTCCGCGCGGCGCGCTGCCGACCGTGATGGCCTCGAGCTTCGATCGGAACGCAAGATGGTCCGTCGTGAGTGGGAGTTTCAGCGACGTCGAACCGGCGAACGCCACCAGAGCGAGCCGACTGGCGTGCTGAAAAACCGTTCGTTCGGTCAGTTGCTGCCGGATGTCGCGTTTGGCGCGCTCCAGCCGGCTCGGCTCGATATCGTCGGCGAGCATCGACCGTGAAACGTCCAGGGCGACCACGGCATCAACACCGCGGACCTTCTGTTTCTCGAGGTGGATTCCCCATCGCGGACCGATGATCCCGGCCGCAATCATCAGAAGCGCCAGAACGATCAGCCCGGCACGCAACGCTTGACGGGCAGGGCTCAGACGCGCCGTGAGCAACGGCGCCAGCTCGGCCGACGCAAACCGCTCCACGGCGCGACGTCGCCGGATCACCCCGTAAAGGACAATCAAACCGCCAACAGGGGCCGCGGCACCGAGCCACCACTGATGGGGATTGTCGAAAAGCAATGTTTGAGCCTCCGTGGTGGCCACCACCAGGAAACCTGCAACGATCAACACGACTGGCACCAGCAGCACCCACGCGGCCCAAGTCGACAGGGGATAGAGAGAGCGCCGCCTCATGGAATCCTCCGATACCGCGTGTTGACCAACAGCAGTTCGGCCATGAGTAGCCCGAGACCGATCAGCATCGCCAACTGCGCCGCGTAGATGTTGTCATGGTACGCACGCTCCCCGGTGCGGTGCCGTTCTAGCCGGTCGATCTCGTCGTAAATCGTGACCAGCGAGTCGGAATCAGTCGCCCGGAAGTATTTGCCACCGGTGATACGAGCTATGTTCTTGAGCGACTCCTCATCCACCTGGGCACGGCGCTGGAACAGCATGCCCAGACCGGGCCGACGAGGCTGCGCGGAACCGACCGCCCCGATCGTGTAGACCTTGATACCCAGGGTGGCGGCGACTTTAGCGGCTTCGCCGGGATCGGGTGGCTCCGCTCCGGCGAACTCAGCGGGATTGTCCTTACCGTCGGTCAGCAGAATCATGACCCGGCTCTTGGCCGCCTCCGCGCCGGGCACGCCTGCTACGGCCTGGTCGCCCGCGCGGCGAAGATCGTCGGCCGCCAGCGCAATCGCATCACCGAGTGCCGTGTACCCCGCCTCGGGATGCTCACGCATCTGCCGGCCGTTGACCCACCCTGGAATCTCCGTCTCCCTCAGCAGGTCGCGTAGGCTGCCATGATCCAACGTCAACGGGCAGGGTGTGTCGGCGTACATCGCGAACGTCGTCATGCCGACCAGGTCGTTCTCGCGTCCGCGCAGCGTGCCGCGTCCCAGCACGAAATCCTCGAAGACCTGCTTGACGGCATCGAGACGGCGAACGCGACGGCCGTCCATGACGAAATCCTCCTCCGCCATGCTGCCCGATACGTCGAGGACCATCTGGATGGCGATACCCTCACTCGTGTCGTGGTAGGCTCCGCCCGACTGAGGTCTCGCCAGAGCCACGATAAGCGCGACAATTGCCAGGCTCCGAAGCAATGGCAGGATGAACCTCGTACGTGTTGCCCAGGTGGATTCCAGAGACCGGAAGAAGCCAAGGAAACTGAAGCGCATAGTCGGACGCCGAGCCGATCCGCGGGCCTGAATCCAGACGAGGGGAACCAGGACGGCAAACACCAGGCAAAGCCAGCCGAACAGCGGTCCCGGACCGAAACGTTCGTCGAACCACTCGATCATGCCGCGCACTCCTCGATCGGCAGAGACGCGCCGTCCCCCGCAGAAGGTGACGAACGTTCGCGCGTACGCTCGACGAATTCACCGGTCACTTTCAGAGCAGCTTCGGATTCGCCCTGCTCCGGTTGATGGCAGGCGTATTTGACGAGGTCGCAGGCGACGAGAAACCGGTCGAGTTCATCCGTCGTGTCCCGACCGAAGCGGGCGTCGTTGGCAGCCGCGACCAGGAACTCCTCGGTCGTCATCTCCGGAGCCGACATGCCGAACCGCCGCTCGATGTAGCCGCGAACGATGGCACTGATCCGGTAGTGGAACTCCTGCACCAGCCCTCTGCCGATCAGGTCGTCCCCGATCAACGCCGCGATCTGTTGTCGCGCCCACTCATGCGCGGGCACCAGCACGACGGCATCGATCCGTCGCCTCCGCCGACCCCAGACAAGCCATATACCTACGATGACAATGACAACAACGACAAGCGCGAGCAGCATCCGAGAATGATACCAGGGCATGGGCAACTCGATCGGATCGAGGCGGGTGATGTTCCTCAACTCCTCCGTTGATATCGCCTGACCTTCGATAGCTCGCACGACTAGCGTAAGTGGTTCGGTGGCGACCGTCTGCACTTCGTCAGAGCCGACAATCGCCGGCTTGTCGCTGTCGTCGTCACTGTCACTTGCCACTACCTCCACGAACGAGACATCGGCCGGCGGCAGCTCGTACTCCCCGGGAAGGAAGAACTCGAGTTCGAACCGATAGACCCAGCGCAACCTTCCGTCATCGGTCGGTTGGGCAAGCTGCTTGTCCGATCGCGCCACGCGGTATTCGAAGCGGTGATCGCCCTCGGAAAGGGCATCGGCGTAATCGTTGTCGAGAACCGTGACGCCTTTTTCGGATAGGACTTCCAGCGTAAGCTTCGCGTGTTCGTTGGGAGTCAGCGTTTCGGGATAGGCGGAGAGCGTAATCGTGACCGGACCGTTCTGCGCAGTCCGGGTGACACCGAGACCGCCTACATGCTCATCTTCCACGCCACGAGCGCAGCCACCGATGAAAGTCAAGCCGACAGCTATGACTACCGAGGCGCCAAGGCAGACGAGTGTGGAACGGCAAGCGGCAACACTTCGAGGTGTGCCAACTAGTGCTGTTACTGAGAAGGTCGTGCTGCTTCTTGCTCCCCTCCTTGCCAAGGAGGGGTTGGGGGAGGTTCTTGGGCATCGACCGACCCCCCTCAGTCCCCCCTTGGCAAGGGGGGAAGAGAAACAGCCGTACTTCTCTGGAAACGGCACTAGATCGCGCAGACATCCGCGCGGGCCAAAGCCCGCGGCTCGCTGATCGGTATTGAATTCGCGTTTCACGGTCCAGCTCATGGTTAGGGATCACTTTGATCCGGTTCCGGCATGCGATATTCCCTACCGGCGTCGCTCGCGTTTGCGGAAAAACCGAACAAGCGGTTCGACATAAGGTTGATCAGTTCGAATCTCGATCACATCCGTATCCATCCGGCGGAACATGGTCTCACGAGCGTCCGAGACACGTTGGCACTCGGCGGCATAGCGTCGTCGCAAACGCCGACTCGACGTATCAACCAGTGCCCATTCCCCCGTCTCCGGATCCTCCGTCGTGACGAACCCGACATCCGGCAGTTCAATCTCGCGGGGATCGGTGATAGCAACGGGGATCAAGTCATGTCGCCGCCGCGCGACTCTCAGCGCCGGTTCATACCCCTCCGCCAGAAAATCGCTTATAAGGAAGCACACGGCCTTACGGACGGTCACGCGATTCAGGAAGCCCAGGGCTTCGGCAATGTCGGTTCCTCTACCCACCGGCTCATGGTAGAGCAGCTCGCGGATGATCCGCAGAACGTGCTGGGTTCCTTTCTTCGCGGGCACATACTGCTCCACACGATCCGAGAACAGTATCAGCCCGACTTTGTCGTTGCTGCGGATCGCCGAGAACGCCAGGACGGCACCGATCTCGGCCGCCAGGTCGAGCTTGAACTGCCGACCGCTGCCGAACAGGCCCGAACGGCTGGCATCGACGACCAGCATGACGGTCAGCTCGCGCTCCTCGCGGAACTTCTTTATGAACGGCTCGCCGTACCGGGCGGATACGTTCCAATCGATCAACCGAACGTCGTCGCCGATCTGGTACGGGCAGACCTCCTCGAACTCCATACCCCGGCCTCTAAACGCCGAGTGATACTGGCCGGCGAACACGTCGTTGACAACCCGCGACGTGCGGATCTGAATCTGGCGAACCTTCTTGAGCAGCTCTTTGGGAATCATTGCGATAAACGTCGAAACGTCGAAACGTCAAAAAATCAAAACTTAAAAAAACAATAAAACAAAAAGTCGAAAAGTTAACATATCTCTGACCACTGGCTTATTCTCATGTGGCACACGTTGGCATCACCTCGACCCGGACCTGCTAATGTGCTCTTGAGTTTTCCGTACAATAGTACCCAATACCTTGGTCAATTCGTTAACCTCGCGTGCGAGGGCCGCGTGCTCATAGTGAGGTATCAACTCCAAGCGCCGAGCGAGTTCCAGCCAGTATTCTGTCTCGCCGGCCTCCTTCCGTGCGATGCTGATCTTGTATACGAAGTCGGAATCCGTAAACGCTGCGTCGGCTTCCCACGCATTCGCACCGATCGAAGTCGCTGATCGGCCGAGCTGTTTACCCAGAACCCAGCTTCTCGGTTCATTCGGAAGCCCGGCCAACGCGGCCATGGCTTCAGTCCCGAAGCTCAGCGTCCTCTCCTTCAAATCTCCCGTGAACCGCCCCATTGCATCGCTCTCGACGTGCCTGTGCCCACCTTTCGATGTTCTGACGTTCTAAAGTTTCGCCGTTTTGCCGTTTTGTTGTTCTTGTTTCTTTTGGTTTTTTTATTTTGACTTTTGGACGTTTTGACTTTTTGACGTTTCGACGTTTCTATGGAACAGCTACGTGATCGAGCACCGCCCGCACGACATCCTCCGACGTCTTCTCCTCGGCCTCCGCCTCGTACGTGACGATCACGCGGTGACGCAGCACGTCCGGGGCAATCGCCTTTACATCCTGAGGCGTCACGTATCCACGCCCGGCCAGGAATGCCGCCGCCTTGGCACCCACCGTCATGGCAAGCGTTGCTCTGGGTGAGGCGCCGTACTGGACCCAGTCTGCAATGGGCAGATCGAAAGCGGCCGGCTCGCGCGTGGCCAGCGTCAGATCCACGATGTAGTCTTTGATCTTGTCGTCCATGTAGATCTCGTCCACGACCTTCCGCGCCGATAGGATGTGATCCGGCGACATCACCGGCTCGATGTCCATGGTGGGGGCCGTAAACGCCATCCGATCGAGAATCGCCCGCTCTTCCACCTTCGACGGATACGAGACGAGGAGCTTGAGCATGAACCGGTCGACCTGTGCCTCCGGCAGCGGGTAAGTCCCCTCCTGTTCTATGGGGTTCTGCGTGGCGAGGACGAGGAACGGCTCGTCCAGCCGGAACGTCTCCTTGCCTATCGTAACCTGCCGCTCCTGCATAGCCTCCAACAGTGCGGACTGGACCTTTGCAGGCGCGCGGTTGATTTCATCCGCCAGGATTATGTTGGAGAAGATGGGCCCCTTCTGCACGACGAACGTACCGTCCGTCGGCCGGAAGATCAGCGTGCCGATCAGGTCCGCGGGCAGCAGGTCGGGCGTAAACTGAAGACGCTGAAAGCCCGTACTGATCCCGCGGGCCAGGCACGCCACCGCCGTCGTCTTCGCCAGCCCGGGAACGCCCTCAATCAGCATGTGACCGTTGGACAGAAGACCGATGAGCATGCGGTGGAGCAGGGCCTCCTGGCCCACAATCACTCTGTGCATCTGCTCGAGCAACCGCTGGAAGGGTTCACTCGCGACCTCTACACGCTCACCGATCTGCTTGACGTCCAGTTCCGTCGTCGGCATCGCCTCACACTCCTGTATCTCGAGAAACTTCGACGCGAGCCGCGGCCCGTTGGACGCAATACGCATCGCCGGGGAAGGTCAGCGGCTCGTGGATCGGGTAAACACCATGTACCTGCGCGGAATCTACCCTTGTGTTTATGGAGACGCAAGTAACCCCCCGGACCTGTCAAGACAGGATGAGTCCAACGCCCAGTGTGACAGACACGTTACGGAACGGGTGATCGCATACGGCAAGGCACTCACCGTCGGACCGGACCTCGCTTCAGGGGGAAGCCGGGGTAAGCGCGGTGCGGATCTCATGGAGCATCTGGTCCACCTTGAAAGGTTTGAAGAGGACGGCTGCCAACCCCTCGCGTCTGGCACGAATGATCGAATGGTTCGGGTCGTAACCGAAACCGGTCGTGAGGATAACCGGCGTCATGGGATTGGCTTCCTTGGCGGCCGCGAACACCTCGTACCCGTTCTTGTTGGGCATTTTGATATCGCTGATGACCAGGTCGAATGCCTGTTGCGAGATGAACTCGAGGGCCCGCCCGCCATCGTCGGCGGCGCTGACCCGACAGCCGTGCCCGGTCAGCACATCACGCACCGTGTCACGAAGCACTTCCTCGTCATCCACAACCAGCACACGCTTGCCGTCCAGAAGTGGATCCTTCGGTATGTTCCGCGTCGACCGAATACCCGTGATGCCCGGCTTGAGCGACGTCAGATCTCCGATGATCTGGCGAATGTTCGCGGCGTTGTTGGAGACCTCACGAAGACGATGGCGAAGATCGTCGTGACCTATGTAGTCCTCGATGATAGCCTCCACATCCGTGAGAATGTCATTGAGCGGGGTCGTGATCTCCGTCATCACATCCGTCCCCAACTGCCCCGTCGTGGTCTGACGCTCCGTGGCTAGCAGCTGGAGAAGATGCAGCGAAAGGGCAATGTACCGGCCGAAGATCTCCGCAAACTGACGATCATCCTCCGTGAACGCACCCGGCTTCGTGCTTTCGAAATTCGCCACTCCCACAACCTGTTTGTGCAGCCAAAGAGGTACCGTCAGACAGGACTTGGCGCTCTCGATACCCGGCAGGTACCGCGGGTCCTTCGTCGTGTCCGGGCAGATGTAGCTCCGCCCGCGCGCAGCCACGTAACCGCAGATTCCGTTGCCCTCACTGGCGGCGTACAGTTCGGCCGCAGCCGACAGAGCGGGCGTGCCCGACCACAGAACCAGGTCGAGCTTGTCGTACTCCTTGTCCAGAACGCGGATCTCGAAATTGTCGAAATGCAGAAGCTCCTGCGTACAACGTTGGATCTTCTGCTCGAGCACGGCGAGACGCTGGTGCGCGTCCAGGCGAGAGAACTGGGCGGCATCCAGGCTGAGGAGTTCCCGTCCGGCTTGGTCGATCGCGTCGATTTTGTTCTGCAACCGGCCTGCGCTGGTCGTGTCCCAAACCACGGCGGCGACCTGCGTCACACGATTGTGCAAATCGATCACCGGTGTGGCCGTCATGTCGAATCGCTCGTTGCTGCCGGCCGTGAACGTGAAGCGCCGACCCCGTACGCCTGCGGAACCCTCCTCGGCGTCCGTCTCCACCCAATGCAACGTCTCCACGCAGCAACGACATACGCGCTCCTGCACATCGTCCGGGAAACTGAGCATCTTCGGGTTTGCCCAGTCGAGTTCGCCGCTCTTGCCTACAATGCATACACCCTGGCTGACACTGTCGATAATGGCGGCGGCCTGCCTGGAGAAATGCACACCGTGGAACGGAACGAACTCGGACGCCCGGCTGACCACGATGTCAAACGGTCTGCTGCGAAGGGCATCCAGCGCTTCGTCGAACGTGGCCGCCCGTTCCACAACCGTGGGTTCACCCACCCAGGCGGCAAGGCGTTCCGCGTCGTCCGGCGTACCCAGTACCAAGACCTTCAATTGCTTGATGCTGCTTCGGGTCATAACTTGCCGTCACTCAACCAGCCCGATAGCCCTACCCCATCGCTATTGTAGCAGGCGAGCGGCCGGATTTCCCTCGGCATGCCCGATGGGTGGTCCGAGATTCCGACGTCTACCGCTATGGCAACCATTCCCTTAGGGGTTGATACCAGGGCAACTTGTATGCCCATGAGAATCGGCCAGAGCCATGGGCAAGCCGCCACCTTGCCATGCCGTCAATAATAAGATGGCTGACATAGAACCAGATTACCCATGAGTGCACCAGCAACACAAGAGGCAATGTGTGTTTTGAGCGGGTTTTCGGGCTTTCATCTTTCCGAACCACGCAGAGCCGCCATTTTCCACCATGGGATTGACGCCATTGAATTGCGGAAAATATCGAGGATCCTTGCGGGCACGTCTCCCATACGGCGCCTGAGAACAACGCCCGACAACCACACTCCGAACCGTGTTTCCGCTCGCAAGACGCCACGAATTGTCGAACGCTTTGCCAATCCAGCGGGCAAATGGCTCGCCGTGCGATCGGCACGAGACTGCAACTGGAGTGTGAACGGTGATCCGACTGCCCACGCGCAGACGTTGCGCATTCCCGCAGCCCGACCACCCGGAACCGGATCAGATCCGAACCGATCGACTCTCCGGAGAGATCGCCGAAACCTCAGATCGTGTTTCCCGAAAGGGGCACGCGTTCGAGGGGATTGGTCGGTCCCGACACGATCGGGGGCGTCCGTGTCAAGAGATCTGTGTGGCTCGTCGGATGCGCCGCTGCAGCTTGTCGTAGAACTGAAAAGCGACCGCCTGCTCGGCCTTGATCACATCGTCGGCACCGAGCTGTGCGGCTTTCATGCCCTTTGACGAATAGTTGGTACGGGCGATGATGTAGATCTCGGGGCGCAACCGCCGTGCCAGAGTTATAGCATTGAGCACGGCTTCCTCATCCGGGATGGTCAGTGCGAGAATGGCGGCCTTGTTGATTCCGGCCTTTACCAGAGTCTCGGCATCCGTTCCACAGCCCTCGAAAATATCCCGTCCCAGCGCGCGCTGCGTCTCGACCGTCACCGGGTTCATCTCGACGATGGTATACAGCAGCTTGACCTGATCGAGCAGGTCGGCCACGCCGCGCCCCGCAAGCCCGAATCCGACTATGATCACATGCCCGCCCAAGTCGAGCATGGTGTCGGACGGAACGAGCGGTGTGACCAGGAGCCTGGTGCCTTCCAGCCAACCCGGATCGCCCTCCAGCTCGACACGCCGGTCCCTGTAATTCGCGGTGCAGGATCGCTCTGAGATTGGTTCCAAAACTCAGCCTCGCTGAAAATCACTGGCCATTCCGCTTGCGCGTCGAACCTTGCGACGCCGCCGAACCCCTCTTTATCGGCTCGGTGGATGGGGTAGGTTACAGAGGCTTGGCACCGAATTTCCGCATCGCCTCGGCGATCAGGTAGAAAGAGCCCGTGACGCAGATCACGTCCTCGCGCGTGATGGCGCTCTCGGCAATCCACATGGCGTCCTTGAGCGTCTTGGCAACCTGTGCCATTTTGCCGGAGTTTTCAACATACTGGGCGGCCAGCTCAGCCGGGTCGGCGGATCGCGGTGAACCCGTCTCGACGAAGATCATCTTGTCTGCCCCGAGCTGGAGCCGCCGGAGCATTCCGGGAATGTCCTTATCCTTCTGGCACCCGAAAATAACGATCATCGAGTCGTACGGAATGTGTTGCCCGATGGCCCGGATCAAAGCATCGATACTCGCAGCGTTGTGCGCACCGTCAACGAGGATTCGCGGGTCCTCGGAGATCATCTGCATCCGGCCGGGAAGGCGCACCTTGCTCAAACCGCTCATCGCCTGCTGATCGTCAATCGAGAAACCGCGCCCCTTCAAGGTGTCCAGAATCCGCAACGCCAGGCTGCAATTGGCCGCCTGATGCTCCCCAAGGAGCGGAACCTGAAGGTGCTCGAACCGGCTGGTGGGCGTCGTCATACAGATGCGAGCGTGCCGTCCAGCAGACCGCGAAAATTCGAACCGATAGCTGAAGTCCACTCCCTCATTCGAGAACCTGAGCGGGGCGCCCGTGCTCTCTGAGACTTCGCGGAACACCTCCTGCACGCTTACCACCTGCGGTGCGCTGATGACCGGGATGCCCTTCTTCATGATCGCCGCTTTTTCACGAGCGATCGATTTCAGGTCATTCCCCAACTGGGACATGTGGTCCCTGCTGATGCTCGTCAGCCCGACTACTTCTGGAATAATGACATTAGTAGCATCAAGCCGTCCGCCCATCCCCGTCTCGACGACGGCGATGTCTACCTTCTCGTCAGCAAAAAACCGAAAAGCCGCAGCGGTCAGGACCTCGAAATAAGTAGGTGCCGAGACGCGTGCCTTGGGTGCAATGTCCGCAACGCCGGCCACGTACCTGGCGAAGGCGGCCTCCGAGATCTTCGCTCCACCAACGACGATCCGCTCACGAATGTCAAGCAGGTGCGGGGAAGTAAACAAACCGACCTTGTATCCGCACGCCCCAAGCATCTCCGCGAGCATTGTGGCGGTGCTACCCTTACCCTTAGTACCCGCGATGTGGATCGATTTGAAAAGCTTCTGCGGGTTGCCCAAAGCACTTAGAAGACGAGCTACTCGTGCAACGCTGAAATTGTTCGGCGTATACTTCGCGCGCGGGACACGCTCGTAGTTAACGAGGGAGTCCAGGAAATTGACCGCAGAGCGAAAAGTGCGAACCTGTCGCGCGGAGGTCTTGGTCTTGGACGTCTTCTTTGATCTTGCAGTGGCGATTTTGCTCATTTGCACGGCGATTCTATCGGGTCCTGCCGATTTCGTCAAGGTGGAATAACCGGTAGACTCCACACAGATTGTCTGGGTATGCACGCTCACGATTGAGCGCAAGCTATTTTCTGGCAGTACTTTAGCCTCGCTCCAGTCAGAATCCGCTCCAACCGGACCGGGTAGTCGGAAAGACGCTGGAGGGTAGCTGATTACCCGACATTATACTCGAATCTTGATTCCTAGTGCCAGATGCGGACCATGAAGTGACATTCCTGACAAGAACATACATTCTATTATCGGACGAATGCTCAACGGTTGACTCATGTCACGGATGCCGAAACACATATCGGACCCTCGAGCTTCGCGCATCTCGTTGGAGTCAGAGCCGTCAAGCAGGATGCCATCACGAACGGCAGGGGGGCCGACCTGCCTGGTCCTGTCCGATAACCCAGACGAAGGCGTGGGTCGCCCTGGTTCCCGAATGTCCGTCATGAACAGCTTGCCGATGGATCCGTGACGATGTTCGATCACCGAATTGAATTCAACACCGGCATCACCGAGATTGCCGTTCGGTCAAACGCCCTCGCGGAAGCCGGGGAGCTTCTGCGGCATGCCTGCGCCCTGCCTGCCGGTGCGCGGATCGTCCTTGTCTCTGACAAGCGAGTTGCGGCTCTGCATGGCCAACGTTTGAGCGAAGCCCTCCGGCAGGTAGGGTTCAACGTGCTGGAGCATCTGGTGGAGCCCGGAGAGAAGTCGAAGAGCCTCGAGGCGGCCGGCGATCTGTATCGATTCCTCGCCCAAAACACCGTTCCACGTGACACGGCCATAGTTGCTCTCGGTGGCGGCGTGGTGAGCGACCTTGCCGGCTTCGTCGCTGCGACGTGGATGCGCGGCGTACGCTTTGTCGTCTGCCCGACAACCCTCGAGTCGGCAATCGATGCCTCCATCGGCGGTAAGACCGCGATCAACCTTCCCGAGGCAAAGAACCTCATCGGCGCGTTTCACCAGCCCGTCCTTGTCGTGATCGATCCTTCATGCCTCGACACGCTGGAAGTTCGCGACGTCAGCGCGGGCCTGGGTGAATCCGTCAAGCACGCGTTGATCGCGTCCGAGGAATTCCTGGCCTGGCACGAGTGCCATGCTGATGCCATCCTGGGTCTTGACGATTCGCTGACAGTCGAACTGATACTCCGGAACGTCCAAATCAAGTCCGGCATAGTGGAGGAAGACGAACGCGAGCAGACCGGCCGTCGCGTGCTCCTCAACTTCGGCCACACCATAGGCCACGCGATCGAGGCCTGCTGCGGATTCACTCTGCGACACGGGGAATGTGTCGCCCTTGGAATGACGGCGGCATGTCACCTCTCGCACACGATGGGAATTCTGGATCGGGCTGTCGTCGCTCGGGTGGAGGCGATCCTCCATCGATTCGGGTTGCCAACGTCGCTGGCGGAGCCGATCGACAGCGACCTGATCATGACCGCCCTGCGCCACGACAAGAAGATCCACAGCGGTGCAACTCACTTCGTTCTCCTGGAAGGCCCAGGCCGACCCGTAGTCCGCAATGGGGTATCCGATCAGGCGATCCTGGAAGCGTACGAGTCTCTGTGCCCGTGAGGTTTGCGATTAGATCGAAAGGTCGAGGATCGCATGAGGTGATTCGGGTAAGACGTGGTGCAGGGCCATTATTCGCCACTTCCATCAACCGCGAATGAACGCGAATAGACGCTAATCATCCGATTTCGTGTTTGCATATCGCCTCCATTCCAGCTTCTTCGAGCCGAAGCCAATGTACAGACTATCCCGTCGCGGCGTTAGCTCTTGCCAGGCATCACCGCCAAGTGGATCCTCGAGGACAACCACATATAATGCAGCCGCGCGTTCTCGGCCGAGCGAGGTCGTGTCACGTCCGAGCGTCGACGCGAATCGCTCAAGAACATGTCCGCGTAGACGATTCGGCAGACCTTCGACATTTTGGACCGACGCCCGTGGACCTGCGCGGTTCCGCACATATTCGCCGTTGCTGGCGGCGCGTGCATCTCCGAAGTCTTCAATCGAGGTGTCCGTTCCCGCCTGGATGATGATATTTTCAGGAACGACCCGTCCTCAGATTCTCTCAAACAACTTCGAGGTTGCTCCGGCCCAGCGCCAAAGGTGGCGGCATGCTGCCGCCACCTGTTGGCATATCGTGTCACCATCTGCGATCACCCGCCGATGGTCACCGTGCCACCGCTTGCCACCACTTTTACTTCCTGGTCGATGGTAAGCAACTCGGGGTACGACCCGGCTTGGATCTTTATCCGCATGCCGTCCCAGGCCACGTCCAAGGCGCTTTGTATGGCTCTAAACGGATTCGCCTCCGTGCCAAACTCCCAGGCCCCCGTGTAGGCACCGTCCACGTGGAAGGTGCCGCCTATTCCTAAGAACCAGCTGATCTCATCATAGGTAGTCTCAAACTGCCCGTAGACCGCCCAGAAGTCGTCGACGTTGCTGCAGTCCATATCATCTAGCGTGCTCGCGGTGCATACTCCCCAAAGCTGACCGGTGAGCTGTCCAGCACTGTTGAAGACGCCAGACCCGCTCGAGCCACCTTGCGTCAAGCCGTCGGTCATGTCGTAGGAATCGTAGTCCCAGGGATCGAACCAGGGGCATTCGGCACCCGTATGGTCGAAGAAAACCACACGTTTCCAGGAGCCCTTGGGATGGTGTACACCGTATTGCCCGGTAGTGGTGCTCGTGGACCAACCGGCCAATGCCACGGTCCCGGGGAGCGAGCCGCCAAGCCAGATGAGCTCCATGTCGTTCTCGTCGTATGACTTGAGGTGTGTACCTCCGACGTTGCGGGGTAACGTCGCGTAATTCGGTACCGTCCCGTTGCAGCTGTCGGTCTCGTAGTTCCATACCACCTCTAGGGTATCGACCTCCGCTTGGGTGTTAAGGCAGTGGCGGGCGGTAAGGAAATACGGAGCCGTGGTCTCGCTATCGTTATCATTGAGAAGCGTGCCTGTGCAGACGTGGCAGGTGTTGTCATCGCAGAGGAAGTTCATCTGTCCGGTAGCATTCTTGGCACTTGCGGCTACTTCGTTCATATGACAATTGACATCGAGGTGGCAGGCGAACACATCCTCGCGTGATTCCCCGTCGAACGCGTAAAGATCCTGGTCAAAGTGGATTACTTCAACGATCTCGAACAGTGGCTCATCCGTCCCCGTAGCTTCGACAAATACTTCATCACCGGGGAGTGAAGCGGTCCAGAAATCCCCGTCTCCATCCGGCCCGCTGCCGGTGTACGGTCCGCGAACGATCGTGCCACTATCACCAAAGGAGTAGACGAGTACTGAGCCGTCACCGACTTCAAAATCGGTAAAGTGTATGCGAATACCGTATGCCTCCGGCGAGCGCACCGAGAAGGTCCAAACATCCCGCCCCTTGTCGGTGTCCATGAGCATGGCGTCGCCTCGGGAAATAGAGAGGGGACCCTGCTCGATCGTCCGGGCAAGTCCAACGCGAGGCGGGGCCGGAAAGACATCAGCATACCTCTTGGCGGCCCGCTCATTCGCCTCGATGATGTCCATTTCGTGGAGCACGCCCAGGTCGTGCACGTTCACGCCTTCCTTGAAGGTATCCCACCGGTCGAGACTCAGCGGGACAGTCGGCGCGACCCTCGTAGCCAACGGATCAACGGGTACCGTCGCGGGAAATGTCTCGTGGATGACATTCTCATTCTGTTTTTCGTTCGCGGCCGCAGAACCGGCCGTCACCAGCAACCCGGCTGCGATAAGGTATAGGTAGATCTTCATCGTAAATCCTCCCGTCAATAGCCGTGATTACTGGAGGCTCACCAGAACGAGAACCAAACCGCGACCTTCTTCAAGAGCTGTCATTGCCTTGCCAAGCGTAGCTCCATGAGCCTTGTCGAAGTCGTTGACCTTCATGGCGTGACCGGGAGTTCCGGAGGTCGTCAACAGATCGCCCGGTGCTATTGGGCCATTCGATGCGTCCGCCCAGACATATACACGACCTGTAAGGGCCACGGGATGAGCACCATCTGCAACGGTGTTTTTCTGCCCCATGAGCATTCCGGTTTTGATCCCACCGGCCCCGCTGATGATTCCGGCCACCTTCCGATCGTAGGCTTGCCCGCTTACTACCAGCTTGCCGGGGTTGGCCGGATCGATGGACATGACTATGCCGGGCTCAACCTTGGACTCGTCTTTGCTGTTAACATCGAACTGCTCGGACAGGTCGGAACCGCCGAGGATCTGCAGTACGTCGATCTTGGTCATTCCATCGCTGTCGACCAGGAAGACCGTATCCGTTGTTCCATACTTGCGGACCCTGACCTTGCCGGTAAACCGAGCTGCCTCGTATGGGCTTGTTCCTACCACGGCCATCCAGGGTGACGTTGCATAAATGCCGTTGCTCTCAGCACCGGTGGCTTCCGCTCGGACGGCAACTCCTCCGACGCGCGACGTATAGGCCTTAACGCCGATGTACTTACCTTCTGCCTCAACACCAATTCCGCCACTACTATTGGTGGCCACAAACCAACCGCCGCGGTTGTCGGTTGAGGTTCCAGAGCTCGAGGCCACGCCCTTGACGCCGTGCCCGCCGTCCTGGCTGGTCGAGAAGTAACCACCGCCCATGCCGCTCGAGGTGCCGTAGACGGCCCTGCCACCGCCGGAGTTGTGAGCGTATACCGACGTGTTGTTGTCGCTCTCTACCTGAATTCCAATCCCGTTTCCTATCGCGCTGAAGTACCCGGCGGAGGCATCGGAACTGGCCGAGTTGTTGATAATGCCGGTGATTGCATGCGTGGCCAGGGTTGTGCCGCTGTTGGTGATCTTAAAGGCGCTTCCGTTGTAGGTCACCGAATCCTCGTATGGGAGCGTCAACGTGTCGCCTCCGGTCGGTGCTTGCCAGGTAGCCCCGCCCAGGGAATCGGCGGTCAGGACCTGTCCGGTAGTTGCTGACGAACCAACTCGAAGGGTGTTGGTCCGGAGTCCACCGTTGACGTGAAGGGTGTGCGTCGGGCTGGAAGTACCGATTCCGACGTTGCCGCTGACCTTATATGCGGTGGTTCCCGACTTTATCCACGCCGGTGCCTGCCAGGAAGCGTTGCCTGCCGAGTCCGAGGTCATCAGCCACTCCGCGGCTCCGGGGCTAATCTGGAGACTGTCCGCTTGAATCTTTCCTACCACCTCGAGCTCGCAGGATGGTGACGCGGTCCCGATGCCGACGTTCCCTGTGTTATAGTAGGCGTCGTAGCCGTTTTTCGACCATACCGGATCTGCGCCGGCGGGTGGAGCCTGCCAGGTACCGTTACCCATGCTGTCCGCCATGAGAACATCGCCGGCCGTAACACGCGAACCCATCTGGAATCCATCCATGGCGACCGTGCCCGCTACGTCAAGCGGCGCGACCGGCGTGTCTGTGCCTATGCCAACGTTGCCCAGGGTGTAGTGAATGCCGTCCAGGTTCTCCAGCCAGTGCGAGTCACCTCCACCGCTAGGAGCCTGCCAAGTGCCCACACCGTTGGCATCAGTAGTCAGGACGTACCCGGCGGTCTCTCGATCACCTAGCTTAAACAGGTCCGTCGCAATACCGCCAATCACATGCAGAGGTGCCATTGGAGCAGTTGTCCCTATGCCGACGTTCCCCCGCGTGTAGTAGATGTCGTTGATGGACGTGTTCCAAGGCGAGTCGCCGCCACCACTGGGAGGCGCCTGCCAGGTGCCGACTCCGTTTGCGTCGGCAGTCAGTAGGTGCCCGGACGTCGCCGAGATGCCAAGCTGAAGGCTCAGCGTTTTGGTCCGACCGTTGACGTCCAACTCCGCGCCAGGCCTATTAGTTCCAACACCGACATTGCCGCTGACATCCACGAAGACGGCATCAACGGGGCCGTCGTCCGCGCCGTCAAGCGAGTGTCCGTCGACGCCGACGGTGTTGAGCGCGGTGAAGGCATAGGGCGTCGGCGTCACTTCTTGCCGTGGAGACAGTACAACCGGGCCGTCACCGGCGTTCACGCTGATCTCGAGCCAGAGCCGATCGCCTTCGGTGAAGACCTTGGTTCCGAAGTCCAACGGAGCGTTGAACAGACCGTCGATGACGTCCAGCTCGAGATTGACGCGCGGTGCCACCTCCCGGCCATCTCTCTCGGCGTCCCACAAGGAGAACTCGAACCGGGCCGAGCCGTCGTAAGGCGCGCCGCCTAGCTTGAGCTGGCCTTGATAAACAAACGCACTGCCTGCGGCCTCGGCGGGAGCACCGGCGAGAGCCAAGGCAGTGATACAAAGGACTGTCAGAACGAGACTACTTTGAGTGTGCATCTTCATATCTCCAAGCAAGTTGGTGTTGACGCTTGCGGCACCGGCACCAGGTCGGCGCGTTCGGTAGCGTCAACTTCCGTTGAATGACGTCTGGAACTCGGCCAAATCGAACAGGTCAACGTCGCCGTCGTTGTCGAGGTCGAAGCAGACGCAGCCGTCTGGCAGCCTCCCGTCCGGTCCCGAAAGGCACTGAACCCAGTCGCCGTAGTCGAACAGGTTCACGCCTCCGTCGCTGTTGCAGTCGCCGCGGTCGAGTGGGAACCAGAAGCCCCCCGTGAGCACGAGGTCGTCGTTGGACATGGTCCCGGCGTCGGGCTGACCGATGGTGCCGGACAGTTCGAACTCGCCACCGGTGCTCAGCATCACGCCGCCGCCGTCGATGGACTGCCTCGATAGTTCGACTTCCGCGGCGCGGGTCGCACCCTGTCCGGCGTACGCCAGGGCCGCGAAACTAGCCGCCAACACAAAGAACATTCGGATGTACTTCATTTCGTACCTCCAGTGAGAGGGTCGGCCGACCCGGCCGCCATAACATCTCGTTGGCACAGGATGCGACCACGTTTTTTCGGAC